>CAZBPT010000001.1:0-1895 GCA_964493875.1 uncultured Bacteroidales bacterium
AATATGTATTAGAAATAAAAAAAGACAAAAAAAAGAGGCACATAAAAATATGTACCTCTATTTATTAATTTTTTTTTAGTAATTAGCAAGAATTTCTTGAACCATATCCGGAGAAAGTCTACCATAAGTTTTGCCACCAATCATAGCAACTGGAGCTAAACCGCAGGCACCAACACAACGGAGAGTGCTCAAAGAAAATTTACCATCAGGAGTTGTACCTCCAACTTTAATACCCAAAACATTTTCAAACTCTGCAACAATTTTATCAGCACCTCTAACAAAACATGCTGTACCTGTACATATTGAAATTGGGAATTGTCCTTTTGGTTTCATGGTAAAGAAGCTGTAAAAAGTAACTACACCATAAACTTTAGCGACAGATACATTCATACAAGAAGCTACTAATTCTTGTACTTCTGCAGGTAAATATCCAAAATGTTCTTGAACATTTTGAAGACAATTTATTAGATTTTCAGGAGCATTATTAAAAGATGTGCAAATATTTTTAATAGCAGTTACATCTTGCTCTTTTAATTTTATTTTAATTTCTGACATAATTTTAATTTTAAAAAAGTTTATTTTTTATTTAGTTTCTTTTTATCAAAATAGTGAGTATGAAGTAATTGATGAGCTAAATGAGAATTAGGTTCGCCTAAGAAATCTTTATAAAGTTGTTGAACTTCAACATTTTCATGAGATTTACGAATAGGTTTACCTGCATCTTCAGCATAAATAGCAGCAGCTCTTGCTTTCAATATTTCATCATGACCATGGTGATAAGGTTGTCCTGCACCGCCGATACAACCGCCCGGACAAGCCATAACTTCAATAGCATGGAATTTTGATTTACCTTCTCTGATGTCGTTTAACAATTTACGAGCGTTACCAAGACCGTGAGCAATACCAATATTAATTGGTAATCCGTCAAAGTCAATAGTAGCAGAACGAACACCTTCAAAACCTCTTAAAGCTGTAAAGTCAACTTTTTCAAGTTTTTTACCTGTAAATACTTCGTAAGCGGTTCTGCAAGCAGCTTCAATAACACCACCGGTAGCACCGAAAATAACAGCAGCACCAGTAGATTCGCCCATCATTTTATCAAAATCTTCATCAGGTAAGCTCATAAAGTCATTACCAAGAGATTGTTTAATAAGAGAAGCTAATTCACGAGTTGTTATAGAGTAGTCAACATCAGGATTTCCATTAACTTTAAATTCATCGCGTTGAGATTCATATTTTTTAGCAACGCAAGGCATAACAGAAACAACGATTAAATCTTCACGTTTAACACCAAGTTTATCAGCCATATAAGTTTTAGCTATAGCACCAAACATTTGTTGAGGTGATTTAGCTGTAGAAGGGATATCAATCATATCAGGGAAGTTATGTTCAAAGAAGTTCACCCAAGCCGGACAGCATGAAGTTAAAAGAGGTAATTTAACATTTTTGTCACCACCTAAGAATTTTGTTAATCTGCCTAATAATTCAGTACCTTCTTCCATAATTGTTAAGTCAGCAGCGAAATCGGTATCAAAAACTTTATCAAAACCGATAGCACGAAGAGCAGCAGCCATTTTACCTGTAACACTGGTTCCTGGTTTATAACCAAATTCTTCACCAAGAGCAACACGAACAGCAGGAGCTGTTTGAACAACAACAGTTTTTGTTGGGTCTGCCAAAGCACGAATAACTTTAGTTGTATTGTCAATTTCTGTTAATGCACCAACAGGACAAACTGCAAGGCATTGACCGCAGAAAGTACAAGGACTGTCAATAAGGTCTTGTTCGAAGGCAGGAGCAACTACAGCTGTGAAACCACGATTTACAGCACTAAGAACGCCACAAGTTTGAACTGTATTACACATTGTTTCGCAACGACGGCACATAATACATTT
>CAZBPT010000001.1:1995-52919 GCA_964493875.1 uncultured Bacteroidales bacterium
TTCAAATAACACAATGTAGGAATTTCTATTCCAACTTTTTTAGCAGCTTCAAGAATAGTAGAACCTGCTTCTGCTTTAACGTTTTTTCCGTTTATTATTATATCTATAAGAGCCATTTTGTATCCTCCTTTAATTATTTTACTGATATAGCACCAAATTTACATGTTTCAAAACAAGCGCCACATTTTATACACAAAGATTGGTCAATAGTGTGTGGAGCTTTTTTCTCGCCACTGATAGCATTTACCGGACATTTTCTAGCACAAGCGGTGCAACCAATACATTTTTCCGGGTCGATGTAGTATTTTTTCAAAGCGGTACATTTTCCTGCTCTACATTTACCTTCAACAACGTGTTCAACATATTCGTCCCAGAAGTTGTTTAATGTAGATAAAACAGGATTTGGAGAAGTTTGACCTAAACCGCAAAGAGCAGTATCTTTAATTACTGTTGAAAGGTTTTTCAACAATTCAAGGTCTTCCATAGTACCTTTACCTTCAGTAATTTTTGTAAGAATTTCGTGTAATCTCTTATTACCGATACGGCAAGGAGAGCATTTTCCACAAGATTCTTCAACAGTAAATTCTAGGAAGAATTTTGCTATTTGAACCATACAATCATCTTCGTCCATAACAATCATACCACCAGAACCCATCATAGAGCCTGCAGCGATTAAGTTATCATAGTCGATTGGTGTATCAAGGTGTTTTTCTGTTAAGCAACCACCTGAAGGACCTCCGGTTTGAACAGCTTTAAATTTCTTACCATTTTTAATACCACCACCAATTTCGTAAATAACTTCACGAAGTGTGATACCCATTGGAACTTCAATAAGACCAACGTTATTAATTTTTCCTGCAAGAGCAAAAACTTTTGTTCCTTTTGATTTTTCAGAACCAATAGAATTAAACCAATCAGCACCTTTAAGAATAATAACTGGAACACAAGCAAAAGTTTCAACATTATTTACGTTAGAAGGTTTTTTCATATATCCTTGAACAGCTGGGAATGGCGGTTTGAAAGTAGGTTCACCACGTTGTCCTTCCATAGAATGGATAAGAGCGGTTTCTTCACCACAAACAAAAGCTCCGGCACCATAGCGAAGTTCGATTTCAAAATTGAAACTGCTATTCAAAATATTTTTACCGAGCAAACCATATTCTTGAGCCTGTTCCATAGCAATTTTTAAACGTTTAATTGCCAAAGGATATTCAGCACGTATATATATTAAACCTTTTGTAGCGCCAATACAATAACCGCAAATAGCCATTGCTTCAAGTACAGAATGTGGATCTCCTTCCAAAACTGAACGGTCCATAAAAGCACCTGGGTCACCTTCGTCAGCATTACAAATTACATACTTTTGGTCAGCAGCATTTTTTGAAGCTAATTCCCATTTTAAACCGGTAGAGAAACCACCACCACCACGACCGCGAAGACCAGATTTTTTCATCAAATCGATACATTGTTGCGGTGTCATTTCAGCAAGAACTTTGCCTAAAGCTTGATAAGCATCACGAGCAATTGATTCTTCAATATTTTCAGGATCTAAAAATCCACAATTACGAAGAGCGATACGAATTTGTTTTTGATAGAAACCCATGTGTTTAGAGTCACTTACGTGTACTTCATTTTTAGGATCTACATACAACAAACGTTTTACGCTACGTCCTTTAATAACATGTTCTTCAATAATTTCTTTGGCATCTTCGGGTTTTACTTTTGTGTAAAAAGTATTATCGGGAATAACTTTCACGATAGGGCCTTGTTCACAAAAACCAAAACAGCCTGTCATTACCACTTTTGCTTCGTTTTGAAGGTTGTGGCTTATTAATTCTGCATTTAGCGAATTTATTAATTTTTCGCTTTCTGAAGACTTGCAGCCTGTACCCCCACAAACTAATAGTTGCATTTTGAATTTTGCCATATTCTATTTTTTTATGATATTATTTTTAAAATTTCTTATTTATTTGGAATGCTCTAAAAATATGATTATTATAATTTATTATTGCAATTCCAAAGATACTTTTTTCGTTTTTTGTTATAAACTAAAAATTATTATACTATACTTATAAAAATATTAGAAAAGTTAAATTAATTAACTGATCTATAATTAGCCGGAATGATACCGTCTAACAATTCACCATTTTTTAAATATTTTTCAATAATTTGATCTGCTTTTGCAATATCTACATAACCAAAAACTACAGGTTGTTCGCCTGGTCTGGTAATTTCAACAGTTGGTTCAGCATAACAATAACCCATATCCCCTACTTGGAGAACAAGTGTTTTATCTTTTAATCCTCTCTTTTCAAGTTCTTCAATAAAATAATTCATAACTTCTTTTGCTCCACTTGCAATTCCACTTGTTGCCATACCAACTTTAATTTGAATTTTTGATTCTGGGTGTTCGCAATTTTCACGCAACTCAATTTTACTCTTTAAATCTTCCTTCATTTTTCGAAGGTCTGCTAAATTTTTTATTTGTGCCATTATCTTAAATTATTTTTTTATAATTAATTTTTTATTAAAATTTTTTAAAATTTATAGCAAATTTAATATTTTTCATTTGATTTGCAAATTATTTTGATTAGTATTTACCTATTTATAATCATTATAAATAGGTAAATAGCTTTTTAATTGCATAAAAATATTCCTGGCTCTCAGATATGATAAGTTTGGAAAATATAATTCATATTAATGTTAATTAATTTTTATATGAAAATCTATTTATTTTAGAGATTTATTTTTTTATTTCTCATTTTTCATTAAATTAAAATCAAAAAACATAATTATTTTTAATGATATTTGCAGATATAATTATTTTTTATTGAATATTGACTAAAAACTATTAATTTTACAAATATTTTTAAATGAAAATAGTTCACAAATACGTAATAAAGTCATTTATACTTCCGCTGATAGCTACTTTTTTCGTTTGTGTATTTATCCTCTTAATGCAATTTTTATGGAAATACATCGATGATTTGGTAGGAAAAGGATTAGAATGGAATATTATTTCCGAACTACTATTTTATGCCGCTTTAGTTTTAGTACCTATGGCACTTCCGCTAGCTGTGCTTTTGGCATCAATAATGACATTTGGAAATCTTGGCGAAAGCAACGAACTATTTGCAATGAAATCAGGTGGAATTTCATTATACAAAATTATGTCTCCGGTGTTTGTAGTAGCACTACTTATTTCAATCGCTTCGTTCTTATTCTCAAATAATATTTTACCTTATACAAATTTAAAAATGAGGTCTCTTTTGATGAGTATACAACAGCAACGACCTGAGATAAGTATTCAAAACGGAATTTTTTCTGAACCAGTCGAGTATTTTAGCATAAAAGCCGACAAAGAAAAAAAGTCGGGAGTATTAAATAATATTCTTATTTACGACCACCGTAAAAGTTCTTCAAATTGCAATGTCACTACTGCCGAATCAGGAACTTTCAAAATTACTGAAGATAAATCCTTCTTCATACTAGACCTAAAAAACGGGCACCAATATGAAGAAGTACAATCAAAAGACAACAACAACGGTCAGCAATTTCAACGCAGCTCTTTTAAACATCAGCGTTCTTATATCCAATTAGACAATATTGGACTAGATAGGAATAACGAAGATTTTTTTAAAGATAACTATGAAATGCTTAACAATCAACAATTGATACAAAATGTTGATTCTTTAAAAAATAATTTGAATACATATTTATATAACACTAGCAAAAATACATTTACATACTATGCTATGAAATTTTTGCCAAAAAAAGAAACAATATTAATTGATAGTATTCCCCCAGTAAAAATTACAGAGCATAAATATTATAAATTCGATAGTATTTTCAATTCATTAACAGAGGAACAAAAAAAAGATGTCTATAATAAATTATTAAACGATGCACGTTCTACAAAAATTAATTTTGAAATTGCAAATGACGAAAGAAATTCTTCTTTACGTTATATTGCCCGCCACGAAATTGAATGGCATCGAAAATATACATTTGCATCAGCCTGCCTTATCTTCTTCATCATTGGAACATCATTAGGTGCAATTATCAGAAAAGGAGGTTTTGGAGTCCCCGTAATAATTTCTATTTCGTTTTTTCTATTTTACTACATCATTTCCATTGCTTTCGAAAATGCAGTACGCGAATTAGTAATATCTTCATTATTCGGAATGTGGATGAGTACTTTTATTCTTATCCCCATTGCATCGATTTTAGCCGTAAAAGCAACAAACGAAACTTTGGGTTTTGCTGCAATCTCGAAAAAATTGATTATAAAATTCAAAAGAAAAAAATCAGAAATTAAATAAATTTCAATTTTTTTATTCTAAAAAAAGATAACATTTCTATATTTTAATAGATCGAATTAACAATTAATATTTTTTTATTATTAATAAGAAAAATATTCAATTAGTTTTTTAAAAATCTCTTTTTTATTTTATATTTGTACTATGGAAAACATTGACGTTAAGAATACAGAAACAATTGATTACAACGAAGATAACATAAAGACAGTAGAAGGTCTTGAACATATTCGTTTACGTCCGGGTATGTATATTGGGAAATTAGGTGATGGGAAATCAAAAGACGACGGAATTTATGTTTTAATAAAAGAAACTATCGACAATTCTGTAGACATGTTTGCATTAGGATACGGAAAAAACATAAATGTTACTGCAGAAGACAAGAAAATAAGTATCAGAGACTATGGTCTTGGTATTCCTCAAGGTAAATTATTAGATTGCGTATCGATTGTAAATACAGGCGGAAAATTTGATACAAGCGTATTCAAACGTTCAATAGGATTAAACGGAGTCGGATTAAAAGCTGTTAATGCTTTATCTTCTTATTTTAAAGTAAGTTCGTTTCGTGATGGTTTTGAAAAAACAGTCGAATTTTCTAAAGGAAAATTATTAAATGATTATGAACTAACAGCATCACCAGAAGCTACAGGCACACTTGTTGTTTTTATTCCAGACGAAGAATTGTTTGAAAAATATTCTTTCAATACAGATTACATTGAATCTATGTTAAGATATTATTCATACTTGAATATTGGGTTAACATTAAATTTCAATGGTACAAAATTTCAATCAAAAAACGGGCTTTTGGATTTACTTAGAGATAACATAACACAAGAACCTCTATATCCAATAATCCACTTAAAAGATGATGATTTTGAAGTTTCAATTACTCATTGCTCGCAATATGCAGAAGAGTATTATTCTTTTGTAAACGGACAAAACACAACACAAGGAGGCACACATCTTTCTTGTTTTAAAGAAGCATACGTAAAAACAATAAAAGATTTTTTCAAAAAAGATTTTGACCCTTCCGATGTACGTCAAAGCATTGTTGCTGCTATAAGTATTAAAATTGAAGAACCTATTTTTGATTCACAAACAAAGACCAAACTTGGTTCTAAATATATGCAAAAAGAAAATGAAAAAGAAGGCGCTAACAGACAGTCTATCAGAAATTACATTTTCGATTTCATGAAACAGCTAGACGATTATTTACATAAAAATCCTCAAACTTGCGATATATTATTAAAGAAAATTCAAGATTCGGAGAAAGACAGAAAGGCAATTTCCGGCATACAAAAATTAGCAAAAGAAAGTGCCAAAAAAGTCAGCTTACATAACAAAAAATTAAGAGATTGCAAAATTCATTATAATTCAAATGACGACAGACGATATGAAAGTACAATCTTTATAACTGAAGGAGATTCTGCAAGTGGATCAATTACAGCCACTCGTGATGTAAGTACGCAAGCAGTTTTTAGTTTACGAGGAAAACCGTTAAATACATTTGGTCTGACAAAGAAAATCATATACGAAAACGAAGAATTCAATTTGTTACAGGCAGCATTAAATTTAGAAGAAGGAATCGAAAATATCAGATACAGAAATGTAGTGATTGCTACAGATGCCGATGTTGATGGAATGCACATTCGACTTTTGATGATAACTTTCTTCCTTCAATATTTTCCTGAAGTTCTTAAAAACGGGCACCTTTTCGTATTACAAACTCCTCTTTTCCGCGTAAGAGATAAACATACAACATATTATTGTTATGACGAAAAAGAAAAACAAGAAGCAATTTCAAAAATCAAATCAAATCTTGAAATAACCCGCTTTAAAGGTCTTGGAGAAATTTCACCTGAAGAATTCAAACATTTTATTGGCAAGAACATGCAACTAGAATTGGTTACTATGTCAAAAGCCGATTCTATAAAAGACTTGTTGAGTTTTTATATGGGTGAAAATAATCCTACCCGAGCGAACTTCATCATAGAAAATTTATTCATTGAAAAAGACATTTAAAAAAAAATATTATGAAATTATCCGAAATAATAGAAAAATTAAATTTGAAAGTTATTAATAATTTTCAAGAAGATATTGATGTTAATGATGCATATGTATCAGATTTATTAAGCGACGTTATGGGAAATTCAAAATCTGGTCAAATATGGATCACAATGCAAACACATAAAAATGTTGCTGCTATTGCTTCACTAAAAGATCTCGCAGCAATTATCTTAATTCGCAACAGTAATCCTGACAAGGATATGTTAGATTTTGCAAAAGATGAAAATGTTTGCATACTTTCATCTTCCGATTCTTGTTTTACTGTTGCCGGAAAATTATACGAATTGTTAAAATAATTTCTATACAAACAAATATCATCACGTTAATCACGAAAAATAATTTGAAAAAAATAATAAAATAATGAACATATTAGTATTAAATTGTGGGAGTTCTTCGATAAAATATCAATTATTGAATATGAGTGGAGAACCTGTTCTAAAAGCCAAAGGATTAGTAGAACGAATTGGGCTTGAAAAAGGTATTTTGACACATAAAGCCGGTGGGAAAAAACATGTTATTGAAGAAAAAATTCCGGACCATACATACGGAATTAAATTAGTGTTGGATTTACTTGTTGACAAACAACATGGAGTTATCAATTCACTTAATGAACTATATGCCGTTGGGCACCGCGTAGCTCACGGTGGTGATAAATTTTCTAAAAGTGTTGTTATTGACGACCAAGCAATTGCTTATATCCAATCTTTATGTGAAATTGCACCTTTACATAATCCTGCAAATTTACTTGGAATTGAAGCTATAAGAAATATCTTACCTAATATTCCACAAGTAGCAGCCTTTGATACTGCTTTCCATCAAACTATGCCCGAAGAAGCATTTAATTATGCTATTCCTCGCGATTTGTACGAAAACAACAAAATTAGAAGATATGGCTTCCACGGAACAAGTCATTATTTTGTTTCTAAAAAAGCTTGCGAAATGTTGAATTGGGATATTACTACTAAAAAAATTGTTACCTGCCATCTTGGTAATGGTGCTTCAATAGCAGCTATCGACAAAGGTCACTCTGTAGATACTAGCATGGGATTCACTCCTGTTGAAGGCCTTGTTATGGGTACTCGCGTTGGTGATATTGATGCAGGCGCTGTTTTTTATATTATGGAAAAAGAAAACTTAGACATAAAGTCTGCTAATACTTTCTTTAATAAAAAATGTGGTCTTACAGGTTTATCAAACGGATATTCAGATATGCGTGATATTTGTAACACAGCAAGTGAAGGAAATAAATATTCAAAATTGGCTTTGAATTCTTTTGTTTACAGAGTAAAAAAATATATCGGAGCTTATGCAACAATTATGAACGGTCTTGACCTAGTTATAATGACAGGAGGTATTGGTGAAAATGCTTTCGCAGTAAGAAATCTAGTATTCCAAAATATGGAATTTCTAGGTATTGATTTCGATGATAAGAAAAATGACAATCTTATTGGCGAAGACGCTATTCTCTCTAAAGAAAATTCAAAAGTAAAAGTAATGACTATTTGTACTGACGAAGAACTCGTAATTGCCACAGATACTCTAAATTTGACTAAGAAAAAATAACATTAAATTTTTTTGAAAATACTCCAAAATATTTTTGGAGTATTTTCATTATTATTTCATTATTATTATCATGAAAAAAACAACAAATATTATATTACTAATTTCTCTTATAGTTCTTTTTTTCTCTTGTAGTGAAAAATCAAGAAGAGAAAGAGATATCGCTAAGATTGAAATTAATGTAAAAATCGAACGCTTTGATGAAGATTTAACAAATTGCTCAAATAACTTTTCTAAGGAAGAAGTATCAAAGCTGTCAAAAAAGTATTTGGAATTTTTAGATATTTATAATGAAAGAATTATTATGATCGGCAATGCTAATACGCCACATTATCAAAACAACTTAAAACTGTTTTTAAATGATTATTCTGTAAAAGAAGCATATAAACAAGTAAAAAAAGTTTATTATGATACAAAAAAATTAGAAGAAAATATTCAAAACGTTTTTAAACATGTTGCGTATTATTATCCGGAATATAAAATTCCAAGACTTGTTACATACGTTTCAGGCTTCAACGAATCAATAGTAATAACCGAAAATTTTTTGGCTGTCGGTCTAGATAAATATCTTGGAGAAAATTGTAAATTATATGATATGCTTTCTGTCCAAAAATATTTGCGACATGAAATGTCTCCTGATTTTATTCCTGCCGATATTTCACGTGCCGTTGCACAAGATATTTACATAAACAATCCCGAAAACGTTACATTGCTTTCTGAGATGATGTATAATGCAAAAGTTATGTATTTCATTAAAACAATGATACCCGATTTACCTGATGAGATTCTTTTTAAATATAACAAGGAACAATTAGAATATTGTAAAGCAAACGAGAAAGCAATTTGGGCTTTGATGATTGAAAAAAAAATATTGTTTAGCACTGACTTCTTCGAAATAAAAAAACTTACTCAAAATGCTCCTTTTTCAACAATGCTAGGACCCGACAGCCCGCCAAGAATTGCAAATTGGATTGCTTATCAAATATTACAATCTTATATGGAGAACAACAGTTGCAGTTTGCAGGAGTTAATGGCTAATAATAACTATCAATTAATTATGCAATTGTCGCAATATTAATTAAGAAATTATAACAAAAAATAAGGATTTACGTTATTTTCATATGTCGAAAAAATTCGTTATATTCTTTTTTATTATTTCATTATTAGCTTCGACAAGTCTTTTTTCTCAAGAAGAAGAATTTTGTAATGAGATAACTGACAAAAAAATATTAAACGATTATAATAAAAGTTTAAAGCTTTTAGACGAAAAAAAATACACAGAAGCAGATAAAATTTTGCAACAAATTGTTGTTCAAGAAGAAGATTTCGCAGAAGCATGGGCTATTCTTGCCGAATTGCAATATATAAAATACGAAAATGCCGCTGACGAAAAACATCGAAAACAATGTTTAAATAATTATAAAGTTTTACTCGAAAAAATCATTTCAGTTTGCCCAGCTTTTCAAAATTACCAAATTAATTTTATTCTTGGTAAATTATATTTTATGGACAATGATCTAGAGAAATCAAAAAAGTATTTCTCAACTTTCGTCTCAAAACAAAATTCAGGAGAATTATATGCAGAGGCAAATGAAAAGCTCGCATATATTGAAAAACATAACGAATTACTTGCAAAATCTGTACCCTATAATCCTGTACTGATAAAAAATGTTTCTTCACAAAACGATGAATATCTTCCTTTTATATCCCCAGACGAAACACTGCTGTTTTTTACTCGTGCCTATATGAAAAATGATATTACCTCATCTTACGGAGAAAAATATGTTGAAGAATTTTCAATTTCATATAAAGATGCAAAAGAAGAAAATAGCTTTAATAATATTAAAGCTATGCCGTTTCCTTTTAACAGAGGAAAAAATCAGGGTGCTGCAAGTATCAATATCAATAATAGTGAACTCTTTATCACTATTTGTGAAATGTCAAGCAGAGAATATTTTAATTGTGATATTTATTCTTCAACAAGGAAACAAGATTCCTGGACAGAACTAAAAAACTTAGGATCTAATATTAATGGAGCAAACACCTGGGAAAGCCAGCCAAGTATTTCAGGAGATGGAAAAACATTATATTTTGCAAGTCTTCGCCCCGAAAACATTGACTTTGACCCGAACAATCCAACTTCAGATATCTACTATTCTACTCGCAATCCTGACGGTTCATGGAGCAAAGCAAAAAATATGGGACAAATTATTAACAGTTCAGGAAATGAAAAATCTCCATATATCCATTCTGACAGTAAAACTCTTTATTTTTCATCTGACGGACATCACGGCATTGGAGGTTACGATATCTTTTTCTCAAAATATAGAGACGACAAATGGGAAACTCCAAAAAATATAGGGTACCCAATAAATACAGACAAAGACGATTTGGGATTTATTGTTAATACGCCAGGAACAAAAGCGTATTTTGCATCAAATAAATTGAAAGGCGTTGGCGGTTGGGATATTTATTCTCTTGATTTATACGATGAAATAAAACCTGAAAAAGTTATTTTAATAAAAGGTAATATTATCGATGAAAACGGATTCAACTTGACAGATGCAAAATTGGATTTGATAAATGTTGAAAATAATGTTGTAACACCCGGACAGGTTAATGAATATTCCGGAGAATATGCAATTACAGTTCCTGTTACTTCCGATACCGATGAATATCTTATGGTTGTGAAGAAACAAGATTACAGTTTCAGCTCGCAACTTATTGAAGTAAACGAGAATAAAGTTAACGAAACTCAGAATGTTGATTTTGAGATGAAAACCATTGAAGAAGGTGCTTCAATAAAACTCAATGATATATATTTCCAAACGGCTTCATACGAAATCAGCAAGAAAAGTTTCGTAGTATTAAATAATTTTATTGTTTTTCTGCAAGAAAACCCAAGTATAAAAATTGAAATCAGAGGGCATACAGATAATATAGGCACATTAGAATCGAATATGATATTATCAAAAGAGCGTGCAAAATCTGTATATAAATATTTAATTGACAGAGGTATTCCTGAATCAAGACTTCAATACAACGGATACGGACCAAACCTTCCAATTGATAGCAACGATACCGAAGCCGGTCGTGCAAAGAACCGTAGAACAGAGTTTCAAATAATAGAAAAATAAGCTGTAATTTTTTTATTCTTTTAAAATACAGAAAAATTATGTATTTTTGCATAAATTTTATCTCATGGCAAAGGAATTAAAAGATTTAACAGACAAAGAAGAAAATTATTCGCAGTGGTATAACGATTTAGTGGTAAAAGCTGATTTAGCAGAAAATTCAGCTGTAAGAGGTTGCATGGTAATTAAGCCATACGGTTATTCTATTTGGGAAAAAATGCAAGCTGCTTTAGATAAAATGTTTAAAGAAACAGGTCATACAAATGCCTATTTTCCTCTATTCATTCCAAAATCATTTTTCAGTAAAGAAGCTAGTCACGTTGACGGATTTGCAAAAGAAGCTGCCGTTGTTACTCATTATCGTTTAAGAAATTCAGAGAATGGTGGCATTGAAGTTGATCCTAATGCAAAACTTGAAGAAGAACTAATTGTTCGTCCTACATCAGAAACCATTATCTGGAATACTTATAAAAATTGGATTAAGTCATATCGCGACTTGCCATTGCTAATAAACCAATGGGCAAATGTAGTAAGATGGGAAATGAGAACCCGACTTTTCTTGAGAACAGCAGAATTCTTATGGCAAGAAGGGCATACTGCACATTCAAGCAAAGAAGAAGCTATGGAAGAAGCAAAAAGAATGATGCACGTTTATGAAGAATTTGCACGCGACTTTTTGGCTTTACCTGTTCTTTGTGGTACAAAAACAGAAAAAGAACGATTTGCTGGTGCAGAAGAAACATTCTGTATTGAAGCTCTAATGCAAGATGGAAAAGCACTTCAAGCAGGTACTTCACATTTCCTCGCTCAAAATTTTGCAAAAGCTTTTGACGTTACATTCCTCAACAAAGAAAACAAACAAGAACATGTTTGGGCAACATCTTGGGGCGTTTCTACTCGTCTTATGGGTGCTTTAATTATGGCTCATTCCGATAATAACGGATTGGTAATTCCACCAAAATTAGCACCATTCCAAGTTGTTATTGTTCCAATTTACAAAAGCGAAGAAGAATTTCAAAAAATTTCAAATCGCGTTTCTCAACTAATGAGCAAATTAAAAGAAAATAACATTAGCGTGAAATACGATGACAGAGATTCACAACGTCCGGGATATAAATTCTCGGAATGGGAACTTAAAGGTGTTCCTGTTCGTATTGCAATAGGACCAAAAGATTATGAAAATGAAACATGGGAGGTTGCTCGCCGTGATAATCTTACAAAAGAACTTGTAAAAAACGACAATGTAATCTCTTATATCAGCAATTTACTTGTTGATATTCAGAATAATATTTACAACAAAGCATTAAAATTCAGAGAAGAAAATACCACAAAAGTAGATACTTGGGAAGAATTTAAGCAAGTAATTGAGAACAAACAAGGATTTATTCTTGCTCATTGGGACGGCAGTTCAGAAACTGAAGAAAAAATTAAAGAAGAAACAAAAGCTACAATTCGTTGTATTCCTCTTAACCCTGAATTTGAAGAAGGCAAATGTGTTTATTCTGGGAAACCAAGCAAATTCAGAGTCGTTTTTGCTAAAGCTTATTAAAAAATATTCTGAAATAAAAAATTTTATAAATATCTATAATACTTATAATGTATAGAATTTTTTCTAGGATTATAAGTATTTTTTTATAATGCTATTTAATCACTTAAATTACTATTAAAAAAACAAAAAAAAACCTACAAATATTTACTCAAAAGTCTTTTGGGTAAAATTTTGTAGGTAAAACTAATATTGATAATATTTATTGAAAAAATAATATTACCAAAATAATTCGGAACGAGATTTAAAAATATAAATCTCGTTCTCCGTTATTAATTCTTTCTAATTTTGCTTTTATGGCTTCTCTCAATTTTTCATCGTCTAATTGAGATATTTCTTTATTTATTAAAGCCCAAGCTTTGTCTTTTAATTCATCGTTAGCATAGTCGTTTAGATATTCTGCCAATGTAAGAATTGCATTGGGAGTACAATATCTTTTTATAAAGCCGGGAACTGAAAATTCCATAAAATGTTCCCCTGTCCTACCCAATCTGTAACAAGCTGTACAGAAAGAAGGAAGTTGATTACTATCTACCAAACCAGAAATGATTTCTGACAATGAACGATTATCATTAATTTCGAATTGTTCGCGATTAAGATTTTGTTTTTCATTTTCTGTTTGTTGATAAGCTCCAATTTCCAATTTTGTACCACCGTCAATTTGAGAAATACCGTATTCAATAAGTTCGTCTCTCAATTTTCCTGGTTCTCTTGCCGTTAGAATCAAACCTGTATAAGGAACTGCCAATCTCAAAATTGGGATTAAACGAGCCATTTCTTCATCGTCAACAAAATATTCTTTTGAAATATTTAATCCGGATGCAGATTTAATTCTCGGAAAAGAAATTGTGTGCGGTCCAACTCCAAAACAAGCTTCAAGGTGATTTGTGTGTCGAACCAAAGCCATAACTTCAAATCTCCAGTCATACAGTCCGAACAATACACCAATACCATTATCATCAATGCCTGCTTCTTGAGCTCTGTCCATTGCAGTTAGTCGCCAATTATAATCTATTTTTGGTCCGTTGCCCAAATGATATTTATTGTATGTGGGTAAGTGATAAGTTTCTTGAAATATTTGATAAGTACCGATTCCTGCTTCTTTCACAGTTCTAAAGCCCTCAACGTCAAGAGGAGCTGCATTGATATTTACTCTACGGATTTCACCGTTTTTACTTTTAACGCTATAAGCCAATTTAGTTGTATGTGCAATATATTCAGGTGAATATTCATGATGTTCGCCATAAACTAAAATTAAACGTTTTTGACCGTTATCTTCGAGAGCTGTAATTTCTTTTACAATCTCGTCATCTTTTAACGTTTTTCTAATAGATTCTTTGTTAGAAACTCTAAAACCGCAATATTGACAATCGTTTCTACATTTATTACCGATATACAATGGAGCAAACAAAACAATTCTATTTCCATAGATGGAGCGTTTTAATTTTCTTGCTCCTTCTTTAATTATTTGGATCTGTTCCGGTTTATCTGCATTTATCAAAGTAGCAGTTTCTTTTAACGATAAACGTTTTTTACTTAATGATTTTTCAATGATAGCGTTAATTTCTTTATCGCTAGGATTTTTTGTTGTTTCAAGATAATTTTCTATTTCAGATATGTCAATAAATGGCTGTCCTTTTTCATCTTTAATTTTATAAGTTTCAGGTGTGAATAACATATTCTATATTTTTAACAAATTTATTATATTTCTTTTATATAACAAATAGATATTAAAAAGCTATGATAGCTTTTATTTATTTGTTTTTTAATTTATGCCAGATATTAACCCAAATAATTTTTAAGGAGTTTACTACGAGAAGAGTGTCTTAATCTTCTTAGGGCTTTTTCTTTTATTTGACGTACACGTTCTCTTGTAAGGTCTAATTCATCTCCTATTTCTTCTAAAGTTCTTTCTTGTCCGTCAATACCATAGAAGTAGGTGATTATAATTTTTTCTCTTTCTGTTAGAGTTGAAAGAGAACGTTTAATTTCGGTTGATAATGATTCCTTTGTAAGAGCAGCATCGGTAGGTAAAATCTCGTTGTTTTCTAAAATATCCAGAAAAGTTCCATCTTCACCATTAGCAAAAGGAGCATCAACAGATTGATGTCTGCCTTGCGTTTTTAATGTTTCTGTAAGTTTTTCTTCCGAAAGATTTATCAATTTTGACAATTCTTCCATTGTAGGTTTTCTTTCGTTTTCAATTTCAAATTTTACAATAGTTTTATTTATTTTATTCAATAAACTATTTTGGTTTAGAGGAAGTCTTATAATTCTGGATTGTTCTGCCAATGCTTGTAAAATAGATTGACGAATCCACCAAACTGCATAAGAAATAAAGCGGAAACCTCTGGTTTCATCGAATTTTTCTGCAGCTTTTATTAATCCCAAGTTACCTTCATTAATTAAATCAGACAAAGTAAGTCCTTGATTTTGATATTGTTTTGCTACTGATACTACAAAACGTAAATTTGAATTTACTAATTGATTTAAAGCTACTCTGTCTCCTACTTTAATTTTTTTTGCTAATTCTTCTTCTTGTTGGTTGTCGATAAGCTCTTCTCTTCCAATTTCTTGCAAGTATTTATCAAGAGAAGCACTTTCTCGGTTTGTAATTGATTTAGAAATTTTTAGTTGTCTCATTTTTGTTTCTTTGCTTTCTTTTTATTGTTTTAACTTCTTTTAAAACAATTTTAGACCCTTGTCTTAAACTATATACGAACGAAAACGTTAAATGTTACATTTTTTTTAATTATTGTAATAAATAACATTAATTCTTTTGTATATACTCTTATAATCTGTGTTTTATAAATTAAATTTTAGCTATTAGGAAGATATAAGGTTAGGTTTTTTTTAATTAAAACCTCCTTGTTTGAAAATATCAACTCTTTTGTTTACGCACATAATTGGAATTTCTTTGTACATTTCCAAATTTTCCGAATTTTTAAGACTTTTGATATATTCACGATATTTGTTTGTCATCAATAAAATTACATCAACACTGATAGTTCTGGCATAATTATATATTTCGTCCGAAAAGTGCTTTCCGGTAGGTAAAATATGAAAATCGAAATCTATTATTTCTTCTTCAAAATAATTTTCAGCAAAGTTAATATTGTTTGTCAAATCGCGAACTTTTGATGTTTCTTTTTCTTCATGAGAAATAATAAAAACTTTACTTTTGAAAAGAGAATTTAGAAAATTTGCCCAATATACTTTTATTCTAGAAGCTTTATCTGTATCTATAGGTAATAAAATATTTTTGTAATTAATGTTTTTGGCAGGACTTTGAATAATAATGAAAGGAATTTTAACAAATTTTTTAATAACTTTCATAGCTTTTTTAATGTTTTTTATTCCGTGCGTTCCCATTATTGCGAGGCAAGTATCAACTTCGCAACCGTATTTATATATTTGTTTATATAAATTTCCTTTTCTAACAGAAATAATAAATTCTGTTTCCAAAACATTATTTTCAGCTTTGAACTTTTCTACAATAGAATTTAGTTTTTTTTCTGCTTCTTCAATTTCTTTCTTTTTATTCACAATATGAAGAACGTGAATTGGCAAGTTGGCTTTTTCACTGATTTTATATGCATGTTCAATTGCATAATCTCCCACTTCTGTAAAATCGTGAGGTACTAAAAGACATTTTTCCATAATAACTTTTTTTAATTGTTTTTTATTCTTTTACTATTTTTTTTGTAATATTGTGCTTAATAAATTTTATGCTGTATATTCCTTTTGAATATGAGCTACAATCAATAGTATGGTTGTTGTTTATGATTTCCCTCTTAATTAATTTCCCTAGATTATCATAAATTTCAATTATTTCGTTTTCTAAATCATTTTCTATATTGATTATATTAGTAAACGGATTAGGATATATTTTTATTTTATTTTTATAATAATCTTCAATAGAAGTTTCTTCCCAAATATTAGTAATCGCTATAGAGTCTACAAATATTGTTGTTGATTTGTCATTTTTTGTTGACAAGCGGCACATTAATTTTGAACCTTTATAATCGCTAATATCCAATTTCAATGTTTTAAAATCGCTTTCTGTCGGATTATAATAACCAGATGACGAAGATGAAATAACTGTTGATAAAGTTTTTCCTCCGTTTTTATAAATATTTGTGAAACTATCGCCACAATTATTGCTAACATCAATAAAAAGACTATCGTTTAATGTATATGTACCAACGTCTTTATATGCATATTTTACTATTAAGAATAAAGAATCTTCAATATTTGGAAGCTCTACTTCAGGAAAATAAATTCTGTCGATTGCTCCGGAATTGTAATAATTTTTAAAAACAACTCCTATTGCCTTATGTTCATTATTTGTTCCCCAATTCATAACTGTCCAAGTATTTGAATTATCATGATTTTCAATATAAACAGGAAGTTCTGAAATATCACTAATATCTTCAAAATTATTTGAATAAGGAAAGTTTTCTTCAGGGATAATTTTTATCTGAACACAATCGCCATTATTAAAAATATCATTTTCGGAAAATTCGTCTTCAAGATTTTCAAAAATTGGACTTACAGTTATAAAAATGCTTTTTATCTCGTTTAGCGGAAAATCAATTGAAAGAAGATCAAAAGAGTAAGAATATTCTTCGTTGTTTAACAAATTTTGATTTATTACTACCGAATCTACCAATGTATTGTTTAAATAAGTTTTAACATTAAAATCTTGAATAGGATTTATTCCCAAATTTTTTATTTTTGCATAAATAAAATTTAGATTTGACAAACAAAGGTAATTATTGTTCAATGAAATTTTCGTTTCCAAATCATAATCATTTGATATTGGCGGAGTTGGGCTGTATGTCATTGACAAATAATTATAAGCTGCCTCAACATCAATAAGACCGTTACCGTAATAATTATCCTCTGCAACTTCGCCTAAGTCTCTTGCTGTTTGATAAAGAGCATTTTTAAGTTCATAAGCTGAAGCATTTGGAAAAGCTTCTGCCAATAGCAACAACGCACCAACAACATGAGGACAAGCCATTGAAGTTCCTTGATAATATTCGTAAGAATCTCTTCCCACACAAGAGCGGACTTCAACGCCGGGAGCAACTACTTCGGGTTTAATAATGATAGAAGGAGTTTGCGGAACATCAATACAACTGTCGGGAGCAGGACCACGACTAGAAAAACTTGCAATTATTTCATTATTGCTTATTGCTCCTATCGACATTGGATTAACTTCATTAAAAACTTTCACTGCGGGATAGCCTATTGTAGTATCTCCTGGACCTTCATTCCCTGCAGAAAAAGGAACACAAATTCCTGCAGTTTCCAAAGTAACAAGCACATTAGCTTCTGGAATTGCACAAGGATCGAAACCTCCGAGATAATTGAGATCGCTGTGAGCGAATCCCCAGGAATTATTTATTGCTCGGGGAACATCTCGAGTAGTTTCAGGATTTCCATCAGGGTCTAATGCCCATTGATAAACTCCCAAAATTTCGGCAGGATTCAGCAAATCTTCATTGGTGGTGGCAATAGGGTCAGATGCAATAAATTTGGAATTATAAGCAACCCCTATAGTATCTTGTGTAGCTCTATCAAGCCCAAGAACAGTTCCGGTAGTATGAGTCCCGTGGTTACCATATTCAGTAGGCTCATCATTACGAATACCATACCAACATTGCTCCATTGGCAAATAATTGCCGGCGTAATTCTCGGATATCGCAGGATGTTCTACCTCAACACCTGTATCAACACTCATAAATATCAAATTTTTTCCCGTATAACCTAATGCCCATAATTTGTCGGCATTTATCTTTTTTAATCCCCATTCTGTTCCTCCTACCGACTTCACATTATTTACTAGCGATTTTTGGGCTTCTGCAATTTTATATCTTCTACTATTAACATCAATGCTCCTGATATTTGAAATTCTTATCAAATATTTAATAACATCTGCTTTTGCATCAACATTCAACATATTGGCAACCCAAAAATCTTTTTCGTTTTTAATGTTTTTTGAAATGTTATTTTTTCCTAAAATAGATTCTATTTCTTCATAGAACTTATCCTTTGCAAAAGAAAAATTGTTCTTTCTAAAATTTGTTGTCATTTTTACTCTTTCGTCAAAACTTGCCTTTTTTTGACACAAAATTTCGTTAACTGCCGACAAATCTTCTTTATCGTGAAAATAAATATTTATATTTACATATTCATTTCCTTTGGTTTTTTCGAGTACATTTAAAAGTTCTTTTTCAATTTGTCCTTGCGAAAACAAAAAACAATAGGGAAGTAATAATGCCAAAACAATAATAAATCTTTTCATAATTGATTTTTTATAAAAATATAAAAAAATTCTATATTTTTTATAAAAATAATATTTTTTTTGTACTTTTTGCCTTATTTTTTTGTTCTTAATATCAGAGAGAAAAAAAGTTTATATTTATCGTTAGTTGTATTAATGAAAATATCAAAAAAATATTAAACCCGATAATTATCGAAAAAAAATAATTACGATGAAAAAGGCATTACTGATAATTAGTATAATAATTTTTATCTCCCTAAATTCTTTTTCACAAGTAGAACCTGTAGAAAAAGAACGTGAAGGAGCAGGATTTGCATCATTTTTGCTAAGTGGCACTTCTATTGACAAGCAGGCAGGAATATTAATTGGTGGAGGTGGCGGTTTCATACTTAAAGACGTAAGAATGGGTGCATTTTTTGAAGGACTTGTCAATAATATAAGTTTCCACATTTTAACAAATCATAATACATACAAATTTCAAATGAGTTATGGCGGATTATGGGTTGGTTATCCTATTTGGAAATCGCATAATTTTCATGCCTTAGTAGATTTAAAACTTTATTTTGGTAAAGCTGCGACACAAAGTTCAGAAACTTATGATGAAATTGTAAAAACAAATATTTACGGCGTTATTCCTTTTATCGGGGCAGAATATTATATTGGTGACTTTGTTGCAATATCTTTGGGAATAGATTATCGATTATGTTTTTTTGTAAAAAAAATTGATGAATTTAAACCAAAAACTCTTAATATGCCAAATATCAGATTGGGCGTAAAAATCGGCATATTCAGATAAATAACGAGAATATAAATTTTATTAATAATTCATAAATTAAGATAAGAATGGCAATTAACATTTTTGAAAATTACAATATAAAAAATTACAATAGTTTTGGCCTTGATCTGAAATGCAAAAAGTTTATTGAATACAGCGAGAAAGAAGACATAATAAATTTTATAAAAGAAAATAGAGAGATTTTTAAAGAAAAATTTCTGATACTTGGAAACGGAACAAATTTATTATTTAAAGATGATTACTATGACGGAATAATAATACATCAGAAAGAAAAAAAGATTTCCGATATCAGTGAATTGAAATATACAACAAGAGAAAATGATTATCTTTTCCGAATAGATGCTTCTGTAAATTTAGATAGTTTGATTGAAGTAATTTCAACACTAACATATGGATTGCTAAATTTATCTGGAATTCCCGGATCGGTTGGAGCAGGAATTGTACAAAATTGTGGTGCTTTTGGTTCTGAAATTTCGGAATATTTTACATCTTTGACAGCGATTAATCTTAATAGTGGGGAAGAAATAATCTTAAAAAAAGAAGACTGCGATTTTAACTATCGAACAAGCGTTTTTAAAAATAAATATGCAAACTCATATTTAATTTTAGATGTTTTCTTTGCATTACCAAAGTTACAAACATATACAGCAGATTTCAATAATAGGGATTTTTTCAGCAATTTTATCAGCAGCAACGATTTTATAAATATTATCGAGGAAATAAAACAAGAAAAAGAAGAAAAAAATTTATTACTATTGAAAGTAAAACTGCTGAAATTGGCAAGAAAGTTTATATTGGAAACTCGCAACAAAAAAATCCCCGACTATAAAATTATTGGAAATGCCGGTAGTTTTTTTAAAAATCCTATTGTCAGTAAAGAAAAATTAGACAAAATTATTTTGGAATATCCCGACATAAAATATTTTAAAAATACTGAAAATAATTTTAAGCTGGCAGCAGGTTGGCTTATAGATAAAGCCGGATTAAAAGGATATAAGCATAAAAACGCTGCTATTTCGGACATTAACGCTTTAATACTTACAAATCCTGGAAATTCATGTGGAAAAGAACTCGTTGAATTGTCAGAAATTGTACAGGAAACAGTTTATAAAAAGTTCTCCGTTCAATTAGAACCCGAAGTTATATTTTTATAAGCAAGATAAAAGTTCCATAAAAAACTCTTACATAATAATCACATCAAAATCTAGTTAAAAAAACATGAATTATCAAAATTTATATGAATATTTGCAAAAAATCGTAAATTACGATGACTTAATTGCAATTGACAATCAAACAAATTTATATAATTTCACATTTACTGGCGATGATGAGCATTTTTTATCTTTGGGCAATAAAAACAAGTGTACTAAACATAATTTTCTTACTCAAATTGAAAATGAATATGAAAATAAAATTCATAACCCATATCCGCCAATTAACATTAGTGATAATTTAGTCCCTGAAAATAGATGTTTTAAATATCACGTTTTTCATAAAAATACAACAGAAAAAGCAAAAGATGTGATCTTATTATTTCATGGTTTTAACGAAAAAACATGGGACAAATATTTACCTTGGGCAAAGCGATTAAACGAATTAACAGGGAAGGCAGTAGTCCTTTTCCCTATTTCGTTTCACATGAACCGTGCACCGGCAGAATGGAGCGACAGACGAATAATGTATAAGGTAGCTAACGAACGAGAAAAATATTATCCTCACATAGAGGCAACATCGTTGTTTAATGTAGCGATAAGTCTCAGGTTACATATTCGTCCACAACGTTTTATTTATTCCGGCTTACAAACATTTTACGATGTAAAAAGTTTCATTGATGATGTTAGAGCATCTAAAATCCCGATAATTGATGCCGATGCGAACTTTGATATTTTTGCTTATTCAATAGGTTGTTTACTTGGTGAAATTTTGATGATGGCAAACCCAAAAAATTACTTTGAAAATTCAAAAATATTTATGTTTTGTGGTGGACCTGTTTTTAATAGATTGTCACCAGTTTCAAAATTCATATTAGACAGCGAAGCAAATGTTTCATTATATTCTTTTATTGTTGAACATTTGGAAAATTATCTCAAAACAGACCCTCAATTGGCACATTATTTAAGTGAATTGCATCCTGAAGGAATTTTTTTGAGAAGTATGTTAAATTATACTTATTACAGAAAATTTAGAGAAGAGACACTAGGAAAAATTGGAAAAAGAATCATGGCAGTAGGTCTCGAACAAGATATTGTGATACCATCCTACGAAATTGTAAACACGCTGAAAGGAGCAAATCACAATTTGCCGACAATTGTAGAAGTTATGGATTTTGACTACCCATATAAACATGAAGACCCATTCCCTGTAAGAACAAAGTACCCCGATGATGTTAATAAGAATTTTGAAAAAGTTATGGAAAAAGCAGCAAATTTCTTCTTATCAAAATCGGAACACAACTCATTCTTCTCTGAAAGTTCCTTTGTAGATTTATTTAGAAAATTCATAAAATTTTAGAAACCTGATTTTTTTTTTTAGAATTTTTGGCTCAAAATACAAAATGCGCACTTTATAAGTTTGATAAATATACAGTCAATTTATCATATTAAAATAAATTTTAATTGAATTTTATTTTGCATTTTTACACAAAATGTGCATTTTTTTAAAATAAAATAGTATTTTCCCCGTTTTTTTTGTATATTTGTAAGAAAAACAGAAAAAATGATACAAGAAATTAAAATAAAAAATTTTCTTTCTTTCAAAGAAGAAGTTTCATTTAGTTTTGAAGCTACAAAAGATACTTTTGCGGAAGAATATCAAGTGGTAGAAGTGGCTAAAGGAGTACGGCTATTACGCTTTGCAATGATTTACGGAGCTAATGCTTCAGGAAAATCAAATTTATTAAATGTTTTTGATTTTTTACATATATTCTGGTTAAAAAAGCCTACGGACACGGATGAAGAAACTGGAGTAATTACATTTAAACTTGATAGAAATACTCCTAACGAACCTTCATCTTTTGAATTGATATTTTATGTAAAAAGCACTAAATATTGCTATCAATTGGAATTAGATGAAAAACAAGTATATGTCGAGAAATTACTTTTATACAAAAGTGTTCAGCCTACTCTACTGTTTGATAGAGGATTATCAAATGGGCAATCAGTAATAAATTTCAATCCTGCTGTAGTTAAAATTAATTCTATAGTTAAGGAAAAAATTACTGCAGAATGTTTAAAAAACATGTCTTTCTTTGCCGCTCGCGATAAAGTAAATGCGACAATTCCGGAAATTGATGCAGCCAAAGACTGGTTAAAAAAGCAAATTATGCCAATGGTATCTCCTCGTACTATTTTGTTTGACTTCGCCGAAAGACAAATGTTAGAAAATAATGAAATAAAATCGTACTTATTAGACTTTATTCGTGAGGCAGATTTTAATATAGTTGATGTGATGACACAAAATGAAAAGAACGAAATGCCAAAAGAATATATTGATTTCATTATTAATAGACCTTTCATTACGGAACAAGCAAAAGAAGAACTTAAAAAAGATCCGTTTTTACAAACGACTAAAACAGATTTTATCCATACAGTACAAAATGAGAGAGGAAAAGAAACATATAATTTACCTAAAGAATTACAATCGGAAGGGACAAGAAGGATTTTCGGTTTAGAAGCTGCAATTTATAAGGCAATTCAGAATAATGGATTTTTATTTGTTGATGAAGCAGAATCATCATTACATCCACAACTACTAAAGTTTATTTTGTTCAACTTTCTAAAAAAAGAATCTTCCAGATCTCAACTATTAATCACAACACATTACGACCCTTTATTAAACGATATCGATGATATTTTCAGAAAAGATAGTGTTTGGTTTACAGAAAAAACAGAATCTGGACATACTGAAGTTTATTCATTAATTGAATTTAAAGGATTAAATCGACTTTCTTCAATTCAAAAAGCATATAGTTTTGGAAAATTTGGAGCTTTCCCAAAAATAAATTTGTAATTATGGCAAGGAAAACAGAACAAAGAAAAGCTTTAAAACCATCTCGCATATGCATTATCGGAGAAGGTAAAACCGAATTTTATTATTTCTCACATCTCCGTTCATTGTATCAATTTAACTATGAAATTAAACCACATTTTTTCCGACAAACATCAATAAAAGAAATTAACAAAAGAATTATTGAAGTCATTGAAGGTGATGCAATTGCTGTGTGTGTGTTTGATGCAGACGTTTCAGAACGGAACGAAAAAGAAAAGAAAATATTAAAAAATCTTTGTAGAAGATATGAGAGCAAAGAAAACGTAATTATTTGCGACAGTTTGCCTTCAATAGAGTTTTGGTTTTTGCTGCATTATAGCAAAACAAATAAATATTTCATGAATTCCAAATCGGTTGAAAAAGAACTCCGAAAATTCATTAATCAATACGAAAAAAAAGAAGATTTCCTAAAAAAAAGAAAATGGGTTGATGATATGTGTAATGAAGGAAAACTTGAGTCTGCGAAAAAAAATGCAGAATCATTCTCTAATGAAGATGGTTCCTATTCTAATATTTATCGCATTTTTAAAATAATTACAAGTAAAAAGTAAAACTATCCGTATTTACAGAACAAAAGTTTTAATCCATTATTAGTTCAAAAACTCTTTTGTTCCTGAAAAAATCACTTAACATTCATTTAGAAAAAGAAAATTTATTAACATTCTCTGAAAGTTCCTTTGTAGATTTATTTAGAAAATTCATAAAATTTTAGAAACCTGATTTTATTTTTAATAAAATTAAAAAAATTAAATATTTTATTTAATTTTGTAAATATAAAAAAACAAGTTATGAAAAAAATAATTACAATTTTTTTGGCAATTTTTTGCTTTTACAGCGTTTACGCTCAAACTCAAGAGTATAGAACAATTACTTGGGACAATTTAGAAAGAAATTATATTGAAATTTCTCCATCAGAAATGACTTCAGCAAAACCAGTACTTTTTGTTTTACATGGTATGGGAGATTCCGATACATCATTTGTATCTTTATTTACACAATTGGAGAACTTACCCGATTGGTATTATATTTTTCCACAAGCATTAAATTGGTCAATAATGGGACAAGAAATGGGTTCAACATGGAATATTAGTGCATCAGGTACAATAAGCGGAATGCTTCCCTATGATGTTAATGGTGATGTTGACGATGATGGTTTCTTTATGGCTATTTTAGACAGTTTAATTAACAATTATTCCATTGACCAAGATAGCATTTTCTTTGCAGGATTTTCTTTGGGTGGCTTTATGGCTAATAAAATGGGTATTTTACATGCTGACAGAATTAACGGAATTGCATCTATTAGCGGAACTATCGGAAACGAATTGGGAACAAATGTTCCACTTGCAAATGTCAACGCATTGCATATTCACGGAGATGCTGACAATGTGGTGGATTATGAAACAGGAGAAGCAACCATACAAGTTACTGTTCCTATAGGAAGCACAGGAGCTGAAGGCACGGTAGAATTTTGGAGAAACTTCAATAATTGCGATACTGAAAATGTTCACTATAGTTATCCCGACACTGAAAATGATAATCTAACTTTTGAAAGAGACTTATACCTTAACGGAGATAATGATTCAAGAGTAGGTTTTATCAAAGTAAATGGAGGAGCTCATGAGTTCTATTATTATCCTCAAAACGATATTGACTATTTTGCAGAAGTGATAAAATTCTTTAAAAATCAATGGAATGAGGAAGATCCTATCGGAATAAATAATAATAGCGAAGCAAATATGGAAGTATTCCCAAATCCGGCAACAAATACTCTTAATGTTTTCGTAAATGAAACAAATGTTAATTTTGAAATTTTTAACTTATTAGGAGAAAAAGTTTTTGAATCTATATTAACAAATTATGAAAATTCTATAGATATTTCATCTTTAACCAAAGGAGCATACATTGTTAAAACAAATAATACTGTAAAAAATATTATTATACAATAAAAAGAATTCCAAAATTCTTAACATAAAAAAGCTAATAATTCAAAAGATTTTTAGCTTTTTTTGTTTTTTTTTATGTTCTAAAATTAAATAAAAATATTAACTTTGTACTATTATAACAAAAATGAAACCGAATTACAGAAATATAGAAATTAAAAAAAATACATTTTCCTATACAAATGTAAACAAAAGTGAAGGACAAAAACCGTGGCTTACTGCAGAGCAAATTCCTGTAAATAATTTTTATACAGAAAATATTTTAACCGGGATGGAACATCTTAATTATGCTGCCGGCTTAGCGCCTTTTTTGCGTGGTCCATATTCAACAATGTATGTTATGCGTCCTTGGACAATTCGTCAATATGCCGGATTCTCCACTGCAGAAGAAAGTAATGCTTTTTATCGCAGAAATTTGGCAAGTGGGCAAAAAGGATTATCTGTAGCATTTGACTTGGCTACTCATCGAGGTTACGACAGTGACCATCCGCGTGTTGTTGGTGATGTTGGTAAAGCAGGTGTAGCTGTTGATTCTATTTTGGATATGAAAATTCTTTTCGACCAAATTCCATTAAATAAAATGTCGGTTTCAATGACAATGAATGGAGCAGTATTACCAATTATGGCCTTCTACATTGTAGCTGCATTAGAACAAGGAGCAAAACTTGAAGAATTACAAGGTACCATTCAAAATGATATTCTTAAAGAATTTATGGTACGTAATACATATATTTATCCACCAGAATTTTCAATGAAAATTATTGGAGATATTTTCCGCTACACTTCACAGTATATGCCTAAATTCAATTCTATCTCGATATCAGGTTATCATATGCAGGAAGCCGGTGCAACATCCGACATTGAAATGGCATATACATTGGCTGATGGTTGGGAATATTTACGTACAGGTATAAAATCGGGATTAAGCATCGATGACTTTGCACCACGTCTATCATTCTTCTGGGCTTCAGGTATGAACCATTTTATGGAAATTGCAAAAATGCGTGCAGCAAGACTACTTTGGGCAAAAATCGTTAAAACATTTAATCCTAAAAGCGAAAAATCATTGGCATTAAGAACTCATACACAAACATCGGGTTGGTCTCTTACCGAACAAGATCCTTTCAACAATGTAGCTCGTACTTGCATAGAAGCAATGGCAGCCGCTCTTGGACATACTCAATCTCTCCATACAAATGCTCTCGATGAAGCTATCGCTCTTCCTACCGATTTTTCAGCACGTATTGCTCGTAATACTCAAATATATATTCAAGAAGAAACAAATATTTGTAAAGTTGTTGACCCTTGGGCAGGCTCGTATTATGTAGAATATCTTACAAATGAACTTGCTAACCGTGCTTGGAAACTTATTCAAGAAGTTGAAAGTCTTGGAGGTATGGCAAAAGCAATTGAAAGCGGTATCCCGAAAATGCGTATTGAAGAAGCAGCAGCACGTACTCAAGCACGTATCGACACTGGCGAACAAATTATTGTTGGAACAAATAAATATCGTCTTGCAAAAGAAGATCCGATTGATATTTTAGACGTTGACAATACTGCTGTTCGTGAAGCTCAATTAAAACGTTTGGCAAAACTTAAAGCAGAAAGAAATGAAAGTGAATGTCAAGCAGCTTTAATGGCAATTACAGAATGTGCTAGAACAGGAAATGGTAACTTATTGGAATTGGCTGTAGATGCAGCAAAAAAACGTGCAAGCTTAGGAGAAATCTCTGACGCATGCGAAAAAGTTGCCGGCAGATATAAAGCAGTGATAAGAACAATTTCAGGAGTATACTCATCAGAATCAAAAAAAGATATGAATTTTGAAGAAGCAAGAGAATTAGCTAAAAAATTTGCTGAAAAAGAAGGTCGTCAGCCTCGTATTATGATTGCAAAAATGGGACAAGACGGTCACGACAGAGGAGGAAAAGTAGTTGCTACCGGTTTTGCCGATTGTGGTTTTGACGTGGATATGGGTCCTCTTTTCCAAACTCCAGAAGAATCTGCAAAACAAGCTGTGGAAAATGACGTACATATTTTAGGCGTTTCTTCTTTAGCTGCTGGGCACAAAACTTTAATCCCCGCTGTAATTGAAGAACTTAAGAAATTAGGTCGCGAAGATATTATCGTAATTGCAGGTGGAGTTATTCCCCAACAAGACTATCAATTCCTCTATGATGCAGGCGTTGCAGCCATTTTTGGTCCTGGAACAAACGTTGCAAAAGCAGCTAGTAAAATATTGGAAATAATGTTGGAAGACTAAAATATTTAAAAAAATAAAATTTTTATAATTCTTATTACAAAGCTGAGATATTAAATTATCTCGGCTTTTTTATTATTAGAAGTAACTAATTACTGTAATACTTGTCTTATAAAATAAAAAAAACTTTTACCCATTTTTATGAATAAAAGTTTTATGTCGTGTAAAAGCAAAAATTACGCTTTATACATATAAGCTTCAGATTTTAATGTTTTTCTAATTTCTTCCAATTGAGTTTTAATACTCATGTCCAAAAGTAAATTGTCAATTCGTATCTTTATACCACCAATCATATCATTATCGATCTGATCATGGAATTCAGAAGAAGCTCCGTCAAAAAGATTTTTAACAATAGTTGTCAGTTTTTCCTTAATAGCATCGTTAATTTGAATTGGCGTATAAACATAAATTTCTTTTATGTTGTTTTCTTCACGATAAATTTTACCAAAATTTCTTATAATATCAAAAAGATAATTTTCGCGATTTTTATTTACTAAGAAAATCAAAAAATTCAATGAAATAGGATTAACAACATCTTTAAAAATATTTGTAAAAAGAACAATTTTTTTAGATTCTTTCACTATAGGAGAATGAATAACCTCAGAAAATTCTTTAGATGGTTTTAGTACAGTATATATTAAAGATAAATCATTATAAACATCATTCAATAAATTTTTTTCTTTTGCTAAAGAGAACAGCGCTTTAGCGTATCGTAATGAAATTGCAACTGAATTCATATTAGTTTATATTTACGTTTTCTAAAATTTTATTTACTAATACTTCTTGTTCATTTTTATCTTTAAGTTCCTGACGGATAACTTTTTCAGCAACAAGAATAGAAAGTTCTAGCACTTGATTTTTCATTTCTTCAATAGCTTTTGCTTTCTGATTATCAATATCAATTTCAGCTTGTTTTTTGATTTTATTAACTTCAGCAACAGCTTCTTCTTTTGCTGTAGTAATTATTTCATCCTTTACGTCTCTGGCTTGTTTCAAAATTAGATCTCTTTCTACACGAGCTTCTGCAAGAATTTTTTCATTGTTTGCAGTAAGATTTCTCATTTCTTCACGAGCAAGTTCAGCTTGATTAAGAGCATCTTCAATGCTTTGATTTCTTTTATCAACCATATTATTAATAGGTTTCCAAGCAAATTTACGAAGTATCAACAATAAAACAATAAAAATAATTGTTGTCCAAAAAATTAAACCTACACCGGGTTGTATTAATTCCATATATTTATTTTTTTTATTCTAAAATTATAAATTAAAAAATATATCATTCCCAAACCAATCGTTTGGGAATGATAAAATTATTAAATACTCAACAAAGCTACCACAACGCCAAAAAGAGCTACCCCTTCAATTAACGCACAAGCTATAATCATAGCCATTTGGATATTACTTGCTGATTCTGGCTGACGAGCCATTGCATCCATTGCAGAGCTACCGATTTTTCCAATTCCATAACCGGCACCTATAACTGCCAATGCTGCTCCAATTCCTGCTAATGTTACCATAAAATTATTATTTAAAAGTTTAACATAAAAAAATTCTTTCTAATGATGATGTTCTTCAGTAGAGATTCCAATAAACACTGATGACAACATTGTAAAAATATATGCTTGAAGAAATGCTACCAACAATTCCAAGCAATCCATAAAAAGTACAAAAATAAACGATACTGGTGTCATTACCCATTGAAACAAGAAAATTAATCCTACCAAACTCAATATGATAATATGACCTGCTGTAATGTTTGCAAACAAACGAATGGTTAATGCAACCGGTTTTACAATTAAACCCATCAATTCAACTATTGCCAAAATAGGTTTTACAAATACCGGAACTCCTGGCATCCAAAACGTATGTTTCCAATAATGTTTGTTCCCAAATAAATTAATTGCAAAGAATGTAAATAATGCTAAAGTCAACGTAACAGCAATATTTCCTGTTGCATTTGATCCACCGGGGAAAAATGGAATGATTCCCATTAAATTATTAAATAAGATAAAAAAGAAAACCGTTAATAAATAAGGTGCAAATTTATCTGTACGATTACCCAAACTTGGGCGAATTATATCATTTTTTACAAAAAGAATTATCGGTTCCAAAAATGATTGTAAACCTTTCGGACGACCTGGATTCTTTTTATATGAACGAGCTACATTGATAAATATTAATACTAATACAATAGAAACAAGTAACATTGAAGCTACGTTTCTAGTAATAGAAAAATCCCAAGCTTTTGCATTTAAGATTACTTCCTCACCAGCTTCTTCTTTTGTATCCAAACTACCATTTTCATTTGCCAAATAAATTTTTTCGTGATGTAAGATATAGGTATTATTACCTCTCGTAACAGGTTCTTCTCCATGGTGAAATGCCGATGACAAAAAAACATCTAATTGCCCGTTTGCATAAACTATTATAGGCAAAGGTACTGTTACAGCTTTTGTAGATCCATCGTCTTGTTTGTACTCTAAAATATGCCATTCATGTGCATCTTTAATATGATGCATGATCAATTCTGTCATATTAAATTCTTCCTTGGCTTCACCTGCTTCTGCACTTTTCGCTTCAGATGATGCATATCCGTAAAATAATCCTATAATTATAAAGAATAATAATAAAAATGTTTTTTTCGTCATTGTAATACTTTTATCTATTATCTATATATGAAAACCGTTTATAAACTATAACTATTCTTAGTTTAAAGGAACAAATATTATTTATAAAAAGCTATCTTTTTTTCGATACACAAATTTAAAATTATAATTCATAAAAAAAAATTTTTTTTAGACAATTGTAGAAAAAAAAGAATAAAGTGTATCTTTGCTGATAAAAAAAAAAAAAGGATAATGGCAACCGACATAATTACAAACTTTATCGAAACAATGATAATCTGGTTTTCCAATAATTGGGTAGAAACTATAGCTGCATTGTTGGGCTTTGTAGGAATATTTTTGCAGATTAAACAAAATGCTTGGTATTGGCTCACTAGTATTATCATGGTTATACTGTACGTATATGTTTTCTATGTTTCTCGATTTTATGCAGACATGGCGTTTCAATTCTACTATTTAGGCATGAGCATTTACGGTTGGATATTTTGGTTAAAACACAAAAAAATCTCAAAGGACAAAAATGGAGAAAGCGAAATTACTCTTATCGTAAATACTATCAATAAAAAAAATTATCTGTTTATAATAATAATAGGTATAGTTTTATGGGCAATAATCTATTTTATTCTGCGACAAACAAATTCCGACGTTCCTCTCGGTGATTCTTTTACTACGGCATTTAGCATCATTGCAAGCTTTCTACTGGCAAAAAAATATTTGGAGAATTGGATTTTTTGGATTGTTGTAGATGTTGTTTCTGCAATTTTATATCTTTATAAAGGACTTTTTCTTACTTCGGCGTTGTTTACTGTCTTAACCGTTTTTGCGATAATAGGATATATTAAATGGAAAAAGTTTGCAAAAAACTTGAATGTCAAATAAAAAAATCAGGAAAAAACTCTTTACAATTCTTACTCTTTCGATTAGAAAAAAGTTTTAAACAAGCAGATTAAACTTTTCATACATATGCTTGATTTTTAAACGATTAAGAAATATATTTCGAAGATAAAAAAACTTTATTTTTTTTTCAGAAAAATTTTTTTTTTCAGAAATTTTATTGTATTTTAGAAAAACAATTTATTAACAATTTCTGTTAATTATTCTATTGATAAATAGATTTTCTTAAAATTATTTTTATACAAAATATTTCTGATTTTCTTTTTTTCTGAATTGTTTAATAAAATATGTATAAAATATTATTAAAATTAGAAGGGGTATAACTATGCAAAAAAAATTACAAAAAGTCTGGGGGCAAATTTTAGAAATTATCAAAGATAATATACAAAATCAAAATAAATATGAAACATGGTTTTTGCCAATTATTCCATTACAATTAGAAAAAAGCTCAAACGATATATATGAATTAATATTAGAAGTTCCTTCTAATTTCTATTTCGAGTTTTTAGAAGCTCATTATAGTGATCTCATAAAAAAAGCTATGAACGTTGCTATCGGTCAAAAATCAAAATTACTATACTCCGTAAAAGTAATAAATAATGATATTTCGAAAGAAAGCATTACGACAACAATGCCAAGCGAGCCTGTAGACAGTAGCAATAAAATAATTTCTCTTCCATTGGAAAGCGATAAAATTATTAATCCTATGGCGTTACCCGGATTACCAAGAAAGGTAATAATTGACGACCGACTACAAAAAACATGGAACTTTGAACGCTTTGTGGAAGGCGAATGTAATCGCCTTGGCCGTAGTGTCGGTTTAGCCATAGCTCAAAACCCTGGCGACAATTCTTATAATCCTCTTTTTATTTACGGAAAAAGCGGTTACGGAAAAACTCACTTAGCACAAGCTATAGGAAATGAAATTCGTAAAAACTTCCCGAACAAACAAATCCTTTATATGGATGCTCAGCTTTTTGAAACTCAATTTACAGAATCAATAAGGAAAAATACCCGAAACGATTTTATGAATTTTTTCCAAATTCTAGATGTACTTATTGTTGATGATATTCATATTTTAAGTAAAAAAGAAAAAACTCAAGAAGCATTTTTCCATATTTTTAATCACTTACAAACACAACAAAAACAATTAATATTTACTAGCGACAGAAATCTCCACGACATCGAAGGCATTGAAGAACGACTAGTCACACGTTTCCGCTGGGGTATTGTTGTTGAACTAAGTGACCCCGATTTTGTTACTCGTCTCGCAATCGTAAAACAATATGCAGAAAATTGCGGAATTAACAATAAAATGAAAATCGACGAAAATGTATACGAATACATAGCCGCTAACGTCATTAGTCCACGCGAAATGATAGGAATTCTTAACTCCTTAATCGCAGTAGCTAATTTCGACCATAAAAAAATTGACATCGAAACAGCAAAAGATACCATTCAAAAAATTGTAAAAAATACAGAAAAAAATATTACAATGGATTTTATTATAAATTATGTATCTAACTATTATAATATTAATCCAGAATCTGTTCGCTCTGAATCCAGAAAAAAAGAAATTGTTACTGTAAGACATATCTCAATGTACTTATGTAAAAAACACACAAAACATTCTCTTCAAGAAATTGGTCAATTTATGGGCGGGAAAAACCATGCTACCGTTATACATGCACAGAAAAAAGTTAACGACATGAAAGAAACCGACAAAGATTTTAAAAAAGATCTCGCAAGATTGGAACAAAAATTTATTTAATATTACTTATCTATGCTCTGGCTATTCCTTTCAATTTTCTCTGTCGTTGGCATTTTTATAATGTTTAAGATTATAGATAAAGTAAAAGCCGATTTAATTTATGCTCTAGTTATTAATTATCTTATTGCCGCTATTATTGGCTTCGCTTTCACAAATAACTTTAATATTATTGAATTAAGCCAAAGACCTTGGTTCCCGATTTCGATTTTTATAGGTATACTTTTTATTGGAACATTTTTTCTTCTGGGAATTACTACAAAAAAGGTCGGTTTGTCTATCTCAACAGTCGCCAGTAAAATGTCTGTAGTAATTACTATCGTTTTTGCTTTAATATATTTCAATGAAAATGTTTCAGTAATAAAAATTATTTCCATCTGTACTGCGATTTTTGCGGTTCTGCTTGCTCTATACAAAAAAAACGAGAAACAGGAAAAAACAAAAATTATTTATCTCCTATTACCATTTATATTATTTTTATCAATGGGTTTAGTTGACAGTTTAATAGCTTTTTCTCAAGGAACATTTCCCGAATTACAAGACAACTATACTTCAGCAAAATTTACATCAACGGCTTTTTCTTTTTCCTTCATCACGGGGCTGATTTATACAACATTTAAACCCAAAGAACTAAAGAAATTTTTCAAAAGAAAAAATATATTTTGCGGAATCGTTTTAGGAATGATAAATTTTGGCTCAATTTATTTTGTTATTCAAGCTCTAAATGAAGGAATTTTGCAAAAATCCGTCATATATGGAATTGTTAATATTAGTTGCGTTATTATCTCTGTACTTCTTGGCTGGTTACTTTTTAAAGAAAAATTAAAAGCAATAAATTTTATTGGTATAATAATAGCAATTATTTCATTATTATTATTGATATTATCTGATGGAGGATACCTATAAAACCATATCAGATTCTTCAACAGGCTTTTATTCCGAAAAAGGAAGCAAATTTTATTCCTTCGCCTACCCTATTAAAGATGAATCAGAAGTAAAAGATTTATTGTCGGAATTACAAAAAAAATTTCACGATGCTAGACATTTTGTCTTCGCTTATATTATTGGCGAAAACAAAGAAATTTTTCGTTGTAATGATGATGGAGAACCAGCAAATAGTTCTGGTATGCCTGTTTTAGGACAAATTCGCTCAAAAGAATTAACTAATGTGGTAGTTTTTGTAGTACGTTATTTTGGCGGTACAAAATTAGGAATTCCCGGATTGATAAAAGCATACAAAACCGCAGCAGCAGAAGCTCTGGCGAATACAATGATAATAGAAAAAACTATCGGCACAACTTTGAAGCTTAATTGTAGCTATGAAGATTTAAGTTTTTTGCAAAATAAATTACAAAAATTTGAAGTAGAAATTCTAGAAAATAATTTTCAGGAAAATATTTCGTTTTTAGTAAAGGTGAGAAATTCTTTAAAAGATCAGTTTATTAAAGAAATTGCGGAAAATTATAAAATAATTATTGAATAAAAATGGGAAAACGATTCGCAAAAATAGTATTAAAAACATGGAAGTGGAAATATAACAACTTTCCAGATGTAAAAAAAGCTGTAGTAATTATGGCTCCTCATACTAGTATTTTTGACTTCGTATGGGGAAAAATTTATTTCATGGCAAATGATATTAAACCAAAGGTCTTAATAAAAAAAGAATGTTTCTTCTTTCCATTAGGTAACATTTTATCTTATATGGGAGGTCTTCCTGTGAAAAGAGGAAAAATTAGTACAAATATTACAGAAACCGCAATCGAAAACTTCAAATCTAATAAAGACAGTTTTTTATTGGTAATTACTCCGGAAGGAACAAGAAAAAAAACTAAATATTGGAAAAAAGGCTTCATTAGAATTGCCGATACCAGCAATGTTCCAATCGTTCTTGGATACATAGACTACAGCAGACGACAAATGGGCGTTATTGATATTATTAACGTTAATAAAGATATTTCCATTGAAGAAAATATGGAAAGTATAAAAAAAATATATTTGGCTTTCTCTAAGAGTGGATTAAGAAAAAACAAATTTGCAACCGGATATGAATAATATTAAAATTGCTGCCATTCAAAATGATATAAATTGGGAAAATATAAATAATAATCTAAATTCTTTTTCCGAAATTATTTCAAGCATTGACAATGTCGATATAATTATTCTTCCTGAAATGTTTAATTCGGGATTTACTAATAATTTGTCAATTTATAACGATTCATCGTACAAAAAAACAATTTTCATACTTTCTGACTTATCCGTTAAAAAAAATACTGCTATTTGTGCTTCTATTATTGTTAAAGAGAATAATTCATTTTTCAATAGATTTATTTTTATCGACAACAACGGAAATCTGGAAAAATACGATAAACGTCACTTATTCGCCATTGGGGGTGAAAACGATCTGTTTACTCCTGGAAAATCTCAAAAAATCATTAATTATAAAGGCGTGAAAATTTTTCCACAAATTTGTTATGACCTACGTTTTCCTGTTTGGAGCAGAAATGTTTTTAATTATGATTTGCTGATATATGTCGCTAATTGGCCAAGCACACGAAGAAAACATTGGGACTGTTTGTTAGAAGCCCGCGCCATTGAAAACCAATCATACGTTGTGGGCGTTAACAGAATTGGTAAAGACGGAAACAATATTAATTACGATGGTGGCACAAAAATAATTGACTATAATGGCAATATTATTTCAGAAGCAATAGACAACAATAAAGAAATTATCTACGGAGAATTATCTATTGAAAAACAAAATATTTTCAGAGAATTTTTTCCTAGCGGAAAAGATGCCGATAATTTCATTATCTTAAATAATTAATATTACAATTTATCTATATGAATATACCAGAACTAAAGAAAACAATAGAAGAAATCCAAAACAAGAATTTGGATATTAGCAAATATGAAACTGCAATTGAAACTGTGATTTCATTATTAGATAAAGGAGAACTGCGTGTTGCAAATATCATTAATGGTGAGTGGCAAACAGAGCAATGGGTAAAACAAGCCATTTTGTATTATTTTTCCATAAAAAAAATGGAATTGATACAATCGGAAAAATTTGAATATTACGATAAAATTCCTGTAAAAACAGGGTACAAAGAATTAGGAGTAAGAGTTGTGCCACCAGCAACTGCACGTTATGGTTCTTATTTGGCAAAAGGTGTTATCTTGATGCCGTCTTATGTAAATATTGGTGCATACGTAGATGAAAATACTATGGTAGACACATGGGCAACTGTTGGCTCTTGTGCTCAAATCGGCAAAAACGTCCATCTTTCGGGAGGTGTTGGAATTGGCGGCGTTCTTGAGCCATTGCAAGCAAGTCCTACAATTATTGAAGATAATTGCTTTATTGGTTCTCGCTGTATTATTGTAGAAGGAGTTCGCGTAAAAAAAGAAGCCGTTCTCGGTGCTAATGTAGTTATTACATCGTCAACAAAAATAATTGATGTTACAGGCAGTACAGCAATTGAATATAAAGGAGAAATTCCGGAACGCTCGGTAGTAATTCCCGGTTCTATGCAAAAACAATTTAACGCCGGCATTTATAACGTGAATTGTGCATTAATTATCGGTAAACGGAAAGAAAGTACAGATAAAAAAACTTCACTTAATAACGTCCTTAGAGATTTTAACTTAGATATATAACATGAATATAGGTTTTGACGCAAAAAGAGCATTTTGTAATGGAAGCGGGTTAGGTACATATAGTAGAGAAACTATTTATGCTCTAAAAGACTTTTTTCCCAATAATAAATATTTTCTCTTCACTACAAAAGTTAATAATTCCTTATTTAATGAAAAATATTGCGAAAATGTAATAATCCCACAAAATACATCAAAAATTAACAAATCTTTTTGGCGTTCTTTCTCAATATATAATGATATTAATGAAAATAATATTGACGTTTTTCATGGTCTTAGCAATGAAATTCCTATCACGATAAAAAAAACCAAAGCCTTCAATATCGTTACAATTCACGACCTTATTTTTTTAAAACATCCAGAACTTTACAATACAATAGATACAAAAATATATAACTATAAATCTAAAAAAGCTTGCAATATAGCCGATAAGATTATAGCCATTAGCGAAGAAACAAAAAAAGATCTAATCTATTACTATCAAGTGCCGGAAAATAAAATCGAAATAGTTTACCAAAGTTATAATGAAGTCTTCGATATAAAAGCAAACGAAATTGAAATAAATAATATTAAGAAAAAATACAATCTTCCAGAAAATTTTATTTTAAATGTCGGCACGATTGAAAAAAGAAAAAATATATTATCTGCAATAAAAGCTATTCACGAACATAACATTGATACAAATCTCGTTATTATCGGTCGCAAGACAGATTATTATAATGAAATTGACAATTATGTAAAAGAAAAAAAATTACAAAATAAAATTTTTGTTTTAAATAATGTTCCAAATTGTGATTTACCATTAATTTATCAAGCAAGTAAGATTTTTATTTATCCATCTCACTATGAGGGTTTCGGATTACCAATAATTGAAGCCTTTGCATCTGAAAAACCTGTAATCACGGGCAATTCAGGGGCAATGAAAGAAGTTGCAGGAGATGCTGCAATACTAATCGACACGAATAATATTCACAATATTGCTGATGCCATTATTTCTTTGATAAATGACAAGAAATTATCTGACAACTATATTTCATTAAGTAAAAACCGTGCAGCATTCTTCAGTAGAAAAAATATGGCTGAAAAATTATTTAATATTTATGCTCAAAAGAATTAATATGAAAAGAATTATAACAACATTATCATTAACATTTTTAATATTTTTATCATTTGAATCTTTTGCACAATTTCATTTTAACTGTAAAATTGATAATTATCCGAATGGTAGCATTGTCTTTTGCTCTCAATTTGGCGACAAAAGCAAAATAATAAAAAATTTGCACTGCGACGAAGAAGGACGATTTCATCTTTCTCTCGATAGTTTAGAATTCGGATTATATAGAATTTATTTATCTGATGATTCTTCCTTTGATATAATATTTAACAATGAAAACATTAACATAGAAACAAATGTCGACAATTTGGTTAATGCTATAGATGTAATTGAATCTGAGGAGAATAAACATTTTTATAATTTTTTAAAAGCAAATTATATAAATGATTATAAAATTGAAATTTTAGAAAAATTTATCGAGATTTATCCTCAAGGAGATTTGTTATCTGAAGCAAAAGATGAATACAAACAAGTAATTAAGGCAAAACAGAATAACATAGTCAAAACTATTAAAATAAATTCTAATAGCTTTTTTGCAAAATACATCACTTGCTATGAAGAATACAATATAGACGACATTATTTCAATTAATGACAAGGCAAAATATATAAAAGAGAACTACTGGAAAGATAAAATCTTGAACGATACATTAATGTTGAACTCCGATATGTATAATGAATACATAATTTACTATATAAAATTACGTGCTCAAAATTCTACTCAAATCAACTATTATACGATTGCTAAAGAAGTACTTGCAAAATTTGAAAATGGCGATAAAAAAATTTTCAATTTTGCATTAGATTATATATTATCTGGCTATGAAAGTATGGGACTAATTAACGAAATAGAAATGTTGAGTAATGACTATTTTAATGGCTGCGAAAATGAAGAAGATGAAAGTACATTAGCAACCCGTTTAAAATATTACAACGATTTTAAAATTGGTAATGAAGCACCGGCTTTTTCAGCAAAAACAATTGATGGCAACATAATAAATTTTTCAAAACCATTAGCAAAAAAGACATTGTTGATTTTTTGGGCATCATGGTGCGACCATTGCAGAAATATGCTACCATTAATTGAAAAACAAAAAGATATTTTTGATAAAAATAATATCGAGATTATTGCAATAAGTTTAGATAAAGATAAGAATACTTTGTTGAACTTCTTAAATGAAAATGATTTTAGCTTTGATATAATATGCGATTTTATGAGTTGGGATAATGATATTGTAATAAATTATAGTATTTTTGGCACTCCAACTATGATATTAATCGATGAAAATTTGAAAATAATCGCAAAGCCATACGATGAAAGTCAGCTTTTCAGAATACTGGCAAATTAAGGGATTTGAAGAAATTCAACAAAATTGGAATTAACATTTAATTTAGAATTAATTCCGCAAATCAAAGGATAATTTAGTTCAGAATGTCCTACAGGGAAATCGAAGCAACACGGAAAATTGTAATTCTTAATATGATTATTAATGACTTCATAAGCATCTGAAAAATATTTATCAGACTTAAAATCAGTAAATTGACCAACAATTAAAGCCTTTAAATTATCAAATTTTCCGGACAATCTTAAATTATACATCATTCTGTCTAGATGATACAAATTTTCGTGGATATCTTCTATAAACAATATTTTATTCTCAGTATTAATCTCATAAGGAGTTGCCTGTAAACTATAAATAATAGATAAATTTCCTCCAATCAATTCACCCTCAGCCTCTCCTATCCTATTTAAATTATGAGAGTTAATTTTATAATTTATAGTAGATTTATTTATCAAAAAGTCCAGTAAATATTCTGTCGATTTTCTTTCTTGAATAAAATCGCTACACATTTGAGAATGCAGTGAAGCAATTTTCAGATTATTTAAAGCAAGATGAAGAATTGTAACATCGCTATAACCCATAATCCATTTTGGATATTTATAAAAACCTGAAAAATCGATATTATTAATAATTCTAATCAAGCCATATCCGCCACGTACACAAAGTATGGCATCAATTTCAGGATTATCTAAAGCTTTTTGAAGATCAGCCTGACGTTCATCATCACTACCCGAAAAATTATTGTTATTTATGTAACATGAATTTGAAATAGAAATATTAAAGCCATGAGATTCTAAAAAACATTTAGCATTATCAATAATTTCAGGTTGCAAGAATGCTGAACCTGCAACAAAATGAATATTTTTAATATTATGTTTTGGAAGAATATTTACCATAAATAAAAAAAAACAGAGAAGTAAACTTCTCTGTTAAATTAATATTATAAATTATTATAAAGTTACTCTTATACCAAAAGTATGAGTACCTCTTAACATATTTAAGAATCTGTAAGAATAATCAGCAGCAATGATAGTAGAACTATTTTTCAAAGGCCATTGAAGAGAAACTCCACAAGAAGGACCTAATAAATTAGTAGTAGCATTAGAATAGTCATAATAATTAGCTTCATTTATGTCAGTATCTGGATTATCTTTTACTATAGAGAAAATTTCTTTTTCATAAGTATAACCTGCTCTTAGATATAAAATATTTTTGAAGGAATATTCTAAACCTAGAGAGATTTGGTCTTGAGTGTAAGAATTAGCGGTAAAAGTAGCTGCAATGACTAATTTATTATTAGAAATATATTCTAATTCTTCTTCATCATCACTTTCATTATCATTAGGTTTAGCTAATTGCCAGAAGTGAATATCATAAGACAAACCGATTCTTATTAAAGAAGGCATTTCAAATTCTTGACTACGTTGAGACAAAGAAATTCTATGATCAGAGTCAGGAGAGATTCCGAAGAAAGAAAGTCCATCGCCTGAATATTTCATAGTAGAGCCAACATTTTTAAGAGCGATACCAAATTTAAGATTATCTCTATAACGTTCTTTGTTTTTATCTTTACCTAAACCAGTAACATATTGAATACCAGCATCAAAACAAACTCCCGAAGAGGAAATTGTAGCAATACTTTCATTAACAAGTTTAACAGTTAAACCACCATGTATACTATTAGAGAACTCTCTTGCATAAGAAAGGCCAATAATTGTATAAGAAGGATTAAAAGTACCACCAGTACCGTCAGGCATATTATTAGTTGTGATTTCAATTTCACCCCAACTCATATTCATAACAGAAACAGCAAGAACGCCATTTTTTTCTTTTCCAACACGAACAGCAACACCGCCATTATTTAACATAATGCCAGAAGGAACCATATATTGAGTATGGGAAAAAGCGACTTCCAATTTTTGAGAGAAAGATAAACCTGCGATATTTGAAAAAACAGATTCAATACCATTCACACAAGCAGCTCCTGCATCACCCCAACCACTAGATTTTGTCCAAGGATTAACCAATAATTCACTTGCTCCCGCTTCACCTATACGTTGATCGTTTCCTGCAAATGCTTGAAAAGGGAAAATAAGAACTATTGAAATTATAAGAATTAGAAATAAGTTTTTCATCTTCATATGTTTTTTTTAATTAAACTTTTTAAAAATTATTTAAGTCAACTGGACGCATAGCTCCAAACCACTTGAGGATCTTTTCGCCAACAACTACATTTTTATCACCACTATTATTTTGTCCATAAGCTCTAACGTGAATTAAATACATACCGCTAGAAATAGGAACGTTGTAAGAGTTTTTCAAATCCCATTCAATATAAGAGTTCAAGTTATCTTTTGAAAAACTTCTAATTAAACTACCATTAGAATCATATATTTTGATATCACATCTATATGGTAAATTTGTAATTCTGATATAAGTATCCAATTGGTCTTGTTCAAAAGTAGAATAAGCGTAATATGGATTTGGAACAACATTTACAAGAGGTAAATTATCAACAATATTTTGAGAACTTCTTGGTTTTGCAGCAATTTTAGACATATTAAACGAGAAGAAAGGCAAATTATCATTTTGCAATAATTCTTGATCGGTAATAGCTTTGCTACCAATACCTTTTTGATAAGGAGTAGCAACTCTTAATTTTAATTTAATATCGCTGGTAATAAATTTCATTGGATTTTTATAATCAGCAGAATCTTTTATTGCAGTAGCAAGATAAGTAGAATTAAGATAAGGAATTGCACACCACATAATATTTTTATAAGCGTTTTCTAATTTATTTATAGAATTAGCTGCTTGCAAATCATTATACATTGCATCACATTCATCATAAAGAGTAGAAAGAATATAAATTACATGTTGTCCACCCATAAATAATTTACCAAAATTACCAATAAGTCTTGAACTAGGATTCCAAATCAAATCATTACCATTATCTGCTTTATAACTTGAATTTTCTCCAAAAATGATATTTAAACGTTCACCAGTTCTAACATCAATAGCATAACCTGGGAACCAGCTAAGAGCTTCAGTACCGTCATTTAATGATTTACCTAATTTATCAACAGAAGCTTTCTTTCTTAAATAGAATTTTGATTGTCCTCCTTCTGATAAAAGATCATTATCACACATTTCAACAACAGCTGCTCTTGTCCATTTCGAAGTATCATTTGTGAAAACAATATCAACACTAGACAAAGGACTTTCACTGTAAGGAACATAAGAAACTTGATTGTTTTGGCTTAAAGAAGGTCTAAGAATTTCTTCTTGATAATAGTTACTAACAGCAGTTGTTAGATTAAATGGAGCCCAATTACCACCTAACAAAGTTAAATTAGCAAATGAAGATTTTGGATCCATTAAATAATAACTTGTACCAATGGAATAAGTCATTGAGTTGTTCTTAATAGCTATTTCATCACCACCATTTGCAGTATATTCTTTTCCGTATCTTACAAAATTAAAGTTAGAAAAATTAGGAACAAATCTGAGCCACTGTTTTAAAGAGTCTTCAAATACAACAGAAGAATTAAGTAATCCATTGTTTGTTGAATTAGACAAGTTACCTTCTGCCGTATTGTCGCGGAGTTCGCCAAAAAGACTAAATTGGTCAAAATCTACAGTTATACTAAAGCCCCATTTTTCAAACATCATTTCACTTCTATTGGCATATGTAATACCTTGTGAATTTAATTCTCTTGGTGTAATTCCTATTACATCTTGTTTAAGAACATTATAAACAGTATCACCTTTTGTATTATAAACAATATATGTAATTGGTTCGTAAGTTTTAGAAGAATATTGTCTTCTACCTATAGTACCTGAAGGCAAGCCTAAAAATCCATAGTCATTAACTTTTGGAGAGATAAATTTAACATAGAAAGTATCTTCGGTAATATTTAATGGATTAATAATATTAACACCAATAGGACCGTAACCTGCTTTATATTCTCTTCCGTAATGTAAATGCCAAGGACTTCCTTTCATAATTTTTTCGATAGAAGCATCAGTTAAATCAATAACTTGATTAGCATTTCCGTAACCTTCATACATAGTAATACTTACACTGCTACCATATTCAACAGAACTAACATTTTCTTCAGAAAAGTTTTTATGAGGAATAGCTTCATAATTTTTAATGTTTTGTCTACCAGCTAAATATGGAGATTTTTGGAAATTAATTGCTTTAGGATCTGTTTGATTATATAATGGTGAATCATTATAACTATATGCAATTACAGTATAATAATATTCTCTATTATTTATTAATTTATTACCATCATTGAATAAGTCTTTATCTAATACAAAAGTATGAGTAATACCATTATTAGAAGCTTCAACTTCAATATTAGGAATATTAGAACTTAATTCATCGTTCCAAGTATAGTTGATAATATTTGTAATATCATCACGTAAGTCGCATTGATAAGCTATTCTAGCTTTACCTTTATCATTTCTGTCAGAAATAGAAGCCGATTTGTCAACTAATTGATATACTTGATAACCTTGGAATCTATAAAATTCATCAACTTGGTCAGAATTTTCACCATAAGTTTCTTTAATAATAGAATTATCCTTTTCAAAATAAGAATCAAGATAGTTATTAGAACTTGGTTTATTAGAAATTTGGAAAATTAATTTTTGGTCTAATTCAATGATAGATAAATCTGGAGCATCAGGACCGTTAAGAGGGCGGAAACAAGTTTCGAAAAGAATTTGAGCTTTATCGTCAGCTTTTTTAACAGCTTCCACAGAACTTAAATTATTACCTGAATTTGCTCTTGCCCAAACTGCACCTATAGTAATATCATTTACAGCACCTGGTTCAAGAATAAAAGGACCAGCAGACTGAACGAAACGTCTATCACCAGAAGGGTTATTTTCAGTAACTTCGTCCCATTTTCCTAATTGTTGTCCTTTAGTACCCCAAGCGCAAGGATCGGAGTCACCAGGGAAAACGAAGTCAGATTCTACATTAGTAGCACTTGCAGAAGAGCTGTGACCTGTACCACCAAACAATACTCTTGAATCATCTAACCATCTACCGGTAAGATATCTATAATATTCAGCAGCAGTACTTGGATCCCAAGTAGCAGCATTACCTGTAGAATTATTAAAATAAATAAAACGTCTCATACCCCATCTTTCGTTATCTACTTCTCCGTCGCCAAAATTAAGACCATTTATACAGCCATTGAAAAGACCGAGATCAGTAGTATCCATAGGTAATTTAGAACAATTTAATTTTTTACTTCCATTAACTGTGTCCCAAGCAGAAGGTTTATCCATACCTGATTTATCTTGATAAGGACCTTCAAAAAAGTCAATACCAATAGCCGGAGGTAAAACGCCATAACCGATATGACCACCTGTAGATTCGTCATTGTTAGTTGCATTATAAAGATAACCAAGACCTCTATTAATATCACAACCAATATAGTCATCATTAGGATTACCTAAGTCAGCATCAGTCCAAACGCCAAAATAAGTTTGGAACAAAGTATAAGTTGAGCGGTTAGTAATATTATAATTATAGAAAGTCATAGTGTTTAATTCATCATTAGTAGCAAAAGCAAAAGCTTGAGAACGGAATTCCATACCGATAGCAGCACCTTTTGTTTCAGTGTGAATATTACCTCTATCATTATAAACCCACCACAAAGTATAGTCACCATATAATTTTGAAGCACGTCTTCTTGGTCTTCTACATTCCATATCATCAGAAATACTATCTAATGGAAATTCATAATAGGGGAAGTCGCCATCTTCTGCATTATATCTACCATCACCATTATAATCATAATAAGGAGCTAAAACATTATCATAACCACCTGCAGGACCATTACCGGGCCAATTAATAATTGTATCAGGTATAGTATAATTTGGATCTGGTTCACATTCAGGATCATGAGAACATAAATACCATTCTCTAAAATTAGCTACCATATTTTTATTAATAGCAAAGTGTTTATCATATTCACGGCAAACTTCCATAGAAACGTTACCTTTTTCAGCACCAGTCTTAATAAGAGGACCAGCCCAGAAGTCAGTTCCTGAAGCACGAAAACGTTGACCTGCAAATTTTAATTGATTGTTTGAATCTTTACCTCCAACCCATATAGAGCCAGCAAAAAGAGCATGACATCCGCTACCAACTGGAACTTCATACAAAGGTTTTGATTGAAGATCCCACCACATATCTCCACCTGTATTAATTCTGGCACGAACCATATTTACATTTAAGTCAGTTTTACTACGGGGAGCTTCGCAATTACCTGTAGCACGAGATTGAGGAGCATCATCATTTGATGAAGGAACTGGGCCTATCCATTTATAGGCAAAAATTGAATTCGAAATTGTAATTGCAAAAACAATTAATAATATATTTTTTAAATTTTTCATATATCTATTAAATTCTAAATATTAAAAACTAAAAGAAACACCTAATCTAATAGTACGTGGAGAAGAATACATTCCACTACCTAGACTCATAATATAATAATTTCTATAAGACTCTTCGTCAGTTTGAACTGCGATTAAGCTTTGGTATTCATCAAAAGACAAATAACCGTCATCTTTAGCATTTCCTGTATAAGAATAAACTGAAAGAACATTTTTTGTATTCAACAAGTTTGTGATATCTAAATACACATTCAACATACCATAATTTTCGTTCTTAATAACTTTATTATTAGCATCTCTTTGTTCTTTAGCAAGTTTGATTCTAATATCTCTGTCAAGACGCAAATTTACAGTTGCACGCCAAGGTTTTCTTGCACCATTCATTGTACCAATAATAACACGACCTGTAGAAGGTTTACTATATACTGTATAAGGAGAACCTGAACCAGCATTAACAGTAAGGTTAAGACCTGTATTTGCTAAAATGTTTTTTCCTTTAATTTTTGGACCGTGATATGCTTCACCAGTTGCTTTACCACCAAAACGATAGTCAAATACTAACTGTATTGCATGACGTTGGTCTTGATTAGTAGCAATAACATTTTTTAAATTAGGTTTATCAGAAGAAACGATACCGCTTTGACTTGTTGGGTCAGAACCTGTAGCTTTTGCAAATTGAAGTGTATAAGAAGCTCTCATTGTAACGTTTCCTGTACGTCTCAAATCAAAAGTAGCTGTAACACCTTTTACTGTACCAAAGTCTATATTTCCATAAGTATAATAATCGGTTGGATAACCACCTTTTACAGCAATTGTTTGAACCATGTCTCTCATTTCACGATAGAAAGCTTCTAATTTCAATGAAGATGAGTTTGTTAATTTTTGTTGGAATCCTAATGAATAGTCAACTGTTTTTTCAGGTAACAAATTTGGATTAGGAATAATACTTTGGTTATATTGTTGTAAGTATAAATAATAAACTGGGTTAAATTGGTTACCAGAAGGACGAGTAGTCAAAATATCATAGTGAGCAAAGAAAAGTGCATCTTCAGAAATTGGGAAAGAGAAAGCAATACGAGGTAAAATATTTGTTTGAGGTTTATAATCTTCGAAAGCTTTTTCTTCAGGTTCTGTTAAGTTTTTATTTACTGTTAAAGGAGTTACACCATTAGCACCTGCAATAGCACGAGGATTTTCTTCGTAAGCACCTGATGCATTATACCAAACGTCACCTACTCTATAACCTGTAATAGAAGGATTGTTTGATTCTATATTATCAACATAAAGAACAGCATCATCAGGAACATTTTGATATTGATATTTCCATTTTTCAATATTTGATCCATTAGCATTAGATGCTACATCTTTATATTTAACTGTTTCATAAATAGAATAATTATCAACCAAACCCATTTGATTAGCATCGTATCTATCAACACGAACACCAATATTAAAAATTAGATCTTTAAAAGCAAATTTATCTTGAATATAACCAGCTATGTAGTTAGGAGTAAATGCTCCGATTGGACGAGTTTTCTTTCCAGTTACAGGGTCTGTTTTTGTTAAGAAATCGTTTAACGTTGGTTGTGAATTTAATTTTTTACCTAAATAATCATAACCATAATAAGAAACGTATGAATTACCGTCATTTAAAAGTTCATCAGCACTGAACCAAGATAATTGTAAATCATCTGGATTAAGATTATCAATATTAACCCATTCAGTACCATCAATAGGTAAACCTAAAAATTGACGAATATTTTTATCAAATAGAGATTGAGCAGAAGCGTTATACAATCTGTCATATTTTATTGTATCTGCGAAGTTTCCATAAGAATCAAATATAGCATGAGGAACAGAGTCTAATTGAGAAATATGGAAGTTTGTTAATTGTCTTGCAAGTAACCATAAATTATATGGAGACAATGAATAATAAGAAGCACTACGTTGTTCATATTCAAAACCCAATGTTAATTCGTGTTTTCCAATATCGGCAGAAACTTTTGCAACTGCGCGTAACTGAGAACCTGTAGAATAGGAATATCCTGTGTATGGAGTACCCGGAACAGTAGAGCCATAAGCCATATTAATACCGTCACCATTTCTATAATAACCGTAAGGCTCATCGTTTAAGATAACTGTTCTTCCAGGGAAAAATTCATAATATTGTTCAACATATCTTGACAATAATGGATTATACTCACTTGGTTTCCAAGATTCTGCATCTATATAAGAAATAGGAGTACTTGTAACCCAACCAGTAAGACCAGTATTATCATCATAGGTATATTCATAACCAAAATCATCACTTATATTATAATAACCTAAGTGGCCATAACGGAAAAAATGATCTGTAAAATCTGGATTAAATTCTCTAGAATTTGATTGATTATAATCGACTTGGATTTGATAGTACGGATTTTTAATTTTGGCATTATCGTCTTCTGAACTTCTAAATCTTTGTGTTAAACGAGCATAAACTGTCCAAGCATTAGATTTAGAAACAGCATTTTGATCATAATTAAACATTTGAGAAAAAGATCCAGTATAATTAGAGAATTCAACATTAGAACCAATGGTGAAATTTAAGTCTCTAATTGGAGAAATATCAATTTTTGCAACAGCGTTTAAGTATTTAGTTTTAGTATTTTTTGTGTTTTTATAATTGGTGAAGGAATCAGAGTGTAAGAATTCCATATTATTATAGATAAGACCATTTTCCATACGAGTAGGATTGTCTTTCAATGATTGGATAACATCATCGTTAGCTCTCCAAATACCGATAGGATTATGTTGATTATCTGCTGACAAATAACCTTGAGCAGAAAGTAGGAAACCTATAACTGTTCTTTGACCTTCATCAGTTTTGTTCTTAACTTTCAAGATAGGACCTGAAAGAGTAAGACCTGCAAGATTAAAACCATAAGGATCTAAATATTGAGAAGTTTCTAGTTCTACACTTCCCCAAAATTGAGAAGATGGTCCTTTTGTCGTTTGGCTAATAATACCACCAGTAACGTCACCATATTCTGCAGGGATACCACCAGTGATAACAGAAACTTGTTCTACTGCCGCTTTAGGAATTGAACCTGAAACTTTAACACCATCTACGTAATAAACGTTACCACTACTACGAGCACCACGAATACCGCCGATACCACCGTCATCTGAATAAACACCGGCAACTGTAGTTGCAACAGCAGCAGCAGAACGACCGGACATTTTTGCAATATCCTTAGAACCTATAGTACCACCTGATTGAGTTTGGTCGGCACTAATAAGAGCTTCCTTATATTCTACTTTTACTACTTCGCCTAAAAGTGTAGCAGAAGAACTCATTTCAAAATTTTGAACAGTAATTTTACCAGCAGGAATGTGTACGTTTTGCATCAATATGGGATTATAACCAACATATGTTACTTCAACATCATAATAACCGGCAGGGATTTGCTTTATACTAAAATCCCCATCAAGGCCAGTAGCCGTCCCATTGATAATAGAACCTTTTTGTTTAACAGTAACTGCAGCCCCAATAATTTCAAGTCCTGCTTCATCTTTTATTATCCCGTTTAATGTTCCCGTTGTTTGGGCTTCCAGTCCCACAATCGCTACGATTAGTAGGGTTGTTAAAAATAATAATTTTTTTATCATATTATAGTTTTCTTAAATAAAAAAACGACTTCTTATTCTCTAAATTTTTTGTAAATTTAATATTTTTTTTTGTATTTACAAAAATTTTCAAGTTTTTTAGCCTTTTTTTGAGTTTTCTACAACAATTTTATAATAACTATTTCTATTATCAAAAATAAAATTGCAAGGTATATAAAATATTCCCATATTTGTTCTCCATCTGAAAATAATTTATCCTCAAACTGAGTTATTAAACTATTTTCAACAGTCATTATATCTGCCCTACCGGATAAATATTCTTCATTATATTTTTGAAGTTCTTTCTTCCCGAAATAATTTAACTTAGATTCATTTCTGTCATAATTTAACGACAATGAAGAAAGAGTATCATTTTCAATATTTAGAATTTCATAAAATCCACTTTTAGAAAGAACATTAGGAATATTAAAAATTATTTTTTTCCCATCGTTTATAAAATTCAGATAATTGTCGATTTTATTTTCTTTATTGAAAATTCTAAACGCCTCAGAATTAACGTCTTGAGATTTAAGTGCTAAATCTGCCTGAGTATTATTGATATTAAAGTATAAACTAGATAAAATATCTGTATTATAAATGATATTTAAAAAGGATGATACAAAAAGCGAAGAACTTAAAAATTCTCTGTTATTTTCTTTAAATGGGAATGTAAACAAATATAATTTCCCTCCTTGACTATTTCCTGCCAACAAAATCGGATTTGACATTTCATCGGAAAGCACTACTGACATTGAAGAACTATTATAATTGTTTATTTTATGCATTCCGTTTATTTGTGGAAGTTGCAACTGTTTTTCTTGTTTTAAAAATACATTTTTAAATATTTCATGTTGGTAGTCGATATTTTTTATTTTTGTATTTGATATTATTGTAGAAGTAAAACTTGTTGCTGAAAAGTTTTTCAGCAATTCATTTAATTTGCTTTCATCAATTTTTTCATCAGGAATGATAAGCAATGATGCACCCGAATTTACAAAATTTTGCAAGTCAGAAATTAATCCAGAAGTTAAGGTCTCAATATTATTTAATATTATTACATCGTAGTTGTTGAAACTTGAAGTTTGCACAGAATTAATCGATACATTATTATATTGTATCTCTTCAGTATTTGTATTAAATAGTGTGTTGATATATTTATTTTCTGTTTTAGAATTGATTATCAAGACATTAGAAGTTTTTATGACATTATATGTAAAGAACAAATCATTATCGTAAGTAATAGGAAAATCAAAAATAGAAAGTTTGCATTTTTGTTCAGCTACATTTGTATTTATGAATTCAATATCAACAGTTTTTTCTTCATTGGCTTGCAAATTACAATTTGTCATTGCCTTTAATGAATCATTAATATATAGGTATAATGGAAAATCTACAACTTCTTCATTAGTTTTATTGATAATTTTCACTTTCAATAATTCTTTTTTATTAAGTCGGTGAATAGGATTTTCAAAATAGCATGTATCAATAAAAATATTATTATT
>CAZBPT010000001.1:53019-104506 GCA_964493875.1 uncultured Bacteroidales bacterium
AATATGCTTTGCGATATTTTTTGCTTGTTCAATATTTTTTCCGGCTTTGGAATCGCTTTGCATACTATAAGAATTATCTATATAGATTGCTGTAACGGAAATTTGTTTGTTTTGACTTTTATCATTAGGAATATAAGGACCGGCAAAAGCAATCACCAACATTGCAATTATTAAAATTCTTGAAATAAGAATAAGTAAGTTCTTTAATATATTTATTCTTTGACTTTGTTTTTTTATATTTTTTAGGAATTCGTTATTACTAAAATATACAAGTTTATGTCTTCTGAAATTTATTAAATGAATAATTATTGGTATAGATACAGCAAAGAATGCCCATAGAAAATTAGGATTAACAAAATTCATAATAAAATTTCTGCAAATTTAGTATAAGTTTTTCAAAAATCAAATTTTGTTTTACTTCATAAAGAGATAAATGATGCTGATAAATTAATGAGAAAAAAGGAAAAAACAAATAAAAGTTTTTGTTAAAAATATTATCTTTGCAAGAAAATATATAAATGGAATCAAAAGAGATAAGACAGCGATTTAAAGATTTTTTTGAGCGTAATGGGCATAAAATTGTTCCAAGTGACAGCATGATAATAAAGGGCGACCCTACATTAATGTTCACAAATGCGGGAATGAACCAATTTAAAGATATTTTTTTAGGAATACGCAAAGCCGACACGCTACGAATTGCAGATTCACAAAAGTGTCTAAGGGTTTCAGGCAAACACAACGATTTGGAAGAAGTTGGGCACGACACTTATCATCACACCATGTTTGAGATGCTTGGAAATTGGTCTTTTGGTGATTATTTTAAGGAAGAAGCTATTCGCTTGGCATGGGAATTGCTCACAGAAGAGTTTGAAATCGACAAAGATCGTTTATATGTTACAGTTTTTGGTGGAGACCAATCAGAAAAATTAGAGATAGACATAGAAGCTGAAAATATTTGGAAAAAATATCTAAGTAAAGACCGTATTATCTATGGTTCAAAAAAGGATAATTTTTGGGAAATGGGAGATTTGGGTCCTTGTGGTCCGTGCAGTGAGATTCACGTTGATATTAGAGACGAAAAAGAACGTAATGAAATCCCTGGGGTCTCGCTTGTAAATAATGACCACCCACAAGTTATAGAAATTTGGAATCTTGTATTCATTCAATACAACAGAAAAGCTGATGGCAGTTTGGAATTATTACCCGCAAAACACGTAGATACAGGAATGGGATTTGAAAGACTTTGTGCTGTTTTACAAAATAAAAAATCTAATTATGACACTGATGTTTTTCAAACTATTATTAAAGAAATTGAAAAAATTACCAATTTAAAATATTCCCGTTAATATATTTTTAATCACTCTATAAATAACTAATAAAACAAAGAATTTCAAAACAATGAACAAAAAAGAAGAAAATATAAATATAGCAATGCGAGTGATATCGGATCATCTTCGTGCCGTAGCTTTTGCCATTGCCGATGGGCAATTACCATCAAATGTTAAAGCTGGTTATGTTATCCGTAGAATTTTAAGACGTGCCGTTCGATATTATTATTCGTTTTTGGATATGAAAGAACCTATGATTTACAAATTAGTAGATACATTAGTAAAACAAATGGGAGATGATTATCCGGAATTAAAAAGACAACAAAAATTAATAGAAAATGTTATTCGCGAAGAAGAATTATCTTTTTTAAAAACTCTTGAAAAAGGAATAAAATTATTAGATAACATTATAAAAAAAGGAGATAAGGTAATTTCCGGCACAGATGCTTTTGTTTTGTACGACACTTACGGATTTCCTCTAGATTTAACCGAACTCATTGCAAAAGAAAACGGCATTAGCGTTGATACAGAAGCATTTGATTCGGAAATGCAAAAGCAAAAAGAAAGAGCTCGCAGTGCTGCTGAAAAAGAAACTGAAGATTGGACAATTATAAATGAAGGAAGCACTATTTTTTTAGGTTATGACACTTATAGCTGTGAAATTAAAATCAATAAATACAGAGCTATAAAACAAAACAACAAAAAATATTATCATTTAGTTTTTGATAAAACTCCTTTCTATTCAGAATCAGGAGGTCAGGTTGGTGACACCGGTATAATAAAAAATATCAATGAAGAAATTGCTATTGAAAATACAATAAAAGAACACAATCAAATTATTCATGTTAGCAGTAAATTACCGACAAATTTAGAAGGTAGCTTTGAAGCCATTGTTGATATTGAAAAACAAAAATCATCCGCAAGAAATCACAGCGCCACTCACCTATTACATTTAGGATTAAGAAATATTTTAGGCACACATGTAGAACAAAAAGGTTCTTTGGTTGACAGCAGTAAATTAAGATTTGATTTTTCACATTTCAATAAATTGACAGAACAAGAAATCAGAGAAGTTGAATTATTTGTTAATTCGTTAATAATTAAAAATATAAAGAGAGAGGAATGTAGAGAAATTCCAATTTCGGAAGCAAAAGAAAAAGGAGCGATGATGCTTTTTGGTGAAAAATATGGCGACAAGGTACGTCTTATTGAATTTGGAGAATCAAAAGAATTATGTGGAGGAATCCATGTGGTTTCGACAGGAGAAATAGGTTTTTTCAAAATCGTTTCCGAAGGAGCAATCGCAGCCGGAATTCGTAGAATTGAAGCAGTTACTGGAATAAATTCTCAAGTAGAAATTTTTAATTCTTTTGATACAATTAAAGAAATATCTTCAATATTAAATAATCCAAAAGATATTTTGGAATCTATTAATAAGATTAACACTGAAAACCACGAATTAAGAAAGCAAATTGAAGTTTATCATGCAGAAGAAATTAAAGAAATAAAAAATTCTCTATTGCAGAAAGCAGAAAAAAAAGATAATATTTCGATTATCGTAGCAGAAGTTAAAGTAAATAATGCAAATGATATCAAAGAAATATGTTCGCAAATTCGTGCACAGCTAAATGATTTTGCAGTTTGTCTAGCAGCAAATATCGACGGCAAAGCATTTTTAGCATTAGCCTTTTCTGAAAATCTAGTATCAGAAAAGAAATTTGATGCCGGCAAATTGATTCGTGAGATAGCAAAAAACATTGAAGGCAGCGGAGGAGGACAAGCATTTATTGCTACTGCCGGAGGTAAGAATCCAAACGGAATAGGAAAAGCTTTGGAATTTGCAAAAGACTTATTTAATAAATCATTGTAAGTCATTCTAATATTTAGTCCCGCAGGAATAAGTCTCTGCGGGATTTTTTTTTTGATTTTGTATCCAGAAGCTTAGTTGTTGTCACGGTTTTTGCATAGAGCAACATCAAACCAGATATTCATCGGGAATATAAAGCAAAAACACGCGCCAACAAATATTTTTACGTTTTATCAAAAAAATATTTGTAAAAAAATTGAATTGTATTTCTAATGAGAAAGATGAATTTTCGATAAATTACTAATCTTTATTCACTACAGTAAAATATCGGGAAACGGAAATTCCTTTATTATCCACTATTGTCAAAAGATATTTTCCAGAGTTCAGTTTTACAGATATTTCATGAATTTCTTCAGTAGTATTAACATAAGCACCATCGATATACCAGAAAATTTTAGCATTATTATCTTGATGAGCAACTTTAAAAACGGCAGATAAAGTATCTCCATAAGAATTTACAGGAATATATACGCGAGTATTAAGATTTGGATAAATAATGTCCATTACCGAAGAGCTTGAAATATTATCATTGCAACCATCCAAAAAAGGAGGAAGTACAGAATAAGAAGGATTTTTCATTTTATAATAATATTCCATTGAAGGAGAAAGGACAAAACAAGATTTTCGGTGAATTTTTTCTATAGGATAACAATCGGAATTTACAAGATAAGATTCTGTTTCATCAAAATTATAGCAATGATGATAAGGACAATTTGGAGATTTTATAGCTGTATTCGACACATAAACCGTATCCACAGTATCACAGTCTGTAGAAGCGATATATCCGCTTTTTGCACAAATCGCCAAGGGAGTTGTATTGTCATAAGGGAAATCAAACCATTTATCATAATCAGGAAAAACATTTAGAATTTCAAAGAGTACAGGTGCTGCAACTTTCTGTCCTATGATATCGGATTTTGGCTCCCCTGTAGCGTTTCCCACCCATACGGCAACAACATATTTTGGATTGATAGCAACAGCCCATGCATCTTTAAAGCCAAAACTTGTTCCTGTTTTCCAAGCCACTTGTTGTTTTGAAGAAAAACTTCGCCAATTTTTTTCATCGCCAGGCCTGTTTAACTCTGTCATCGCTAAAAATGTATAATAAATTGAAACAGCATTAAGAAGATTTTCGTCCTTTTCTTTATTATCTCTTTTATCGGAATTTAATAAATAATGAGCAGGGAAATAAGCATCCGATAAATATTTTGCTTCGTTAGAATTATAATAATTAAGACTTCTCGCCATCGAAGCATAAGCAGAGGAAATTTCCCATAAATTTGATTCCGCTCCACCTAAAATAAGTGACAATCCGTAATAATCAGAACTCTTATCTATTGATTTCAAACCTAAATATCTCAATACAGACAAAAATTTATAAACATCATATTGTTTTAGCAAATGCACAAAAGGAATATTCAGCGATCTCACAAGAGCCTCATCGGCAGGCACAGCACCATCATTTTGTTTATCAAAATTTTCGGGTGAAAAATCTGCAATTTTTGTGGGAGTGTCTCTCAGTAATGTTTTTGGTAAAATAATTCCGTCAGAAAGAGCAGCAGCATATAAAAAAGGTTTTAAAATACTTCCTGTGCTCCTATTTGATAAAATCATATCAATATCTTTTTCCTTTGTATCGGAATCAAATGCGGCATTGCCAACATATACAAGAACTTCCCCTGAATTTACATCCAAAACGATACAAGCAATATTATTGATTCCATTTTGTTTATACAAACTATTATATTGATCAATGATTTTATTTGCAAGTTCTTGATATTTAAAATCTATTGTAGATAAGAATACATTGTTGGAATTTTTGTTTTCTTTTAATATTCGTTCAACAAGATGGTATGCAGATGTTGGATAAGGTAAAGGATGTTGAGGAATTTCTTCTTCAATCGACAATTGATAATCATCTTCAGATAGAATATTCTTTTCATAAAGCATCTTCAATAATTTATCGCGTTTTGCCTTTAATTTTTCTCGATTTTTTGCCGTATTTATATTTGTGGGATCATTTGGAAGAACAGCAAGCATGGCATTTTCTGCCCAAGAAAGATTATATTGTGAACGACCGAAATATCGCCAAGAAGCGGCATCGATGCCAACAATGTTTCCACCAAAAGGTGCATGAGAAGCGTATAATTTTAATATTGATTCTTTTGAATAAGTACATTCCAAGCGTATTGCCAAGAGAGACTCAATAATCTTTTCGTAAAAACTTCGTTTTTTGTTATTTCTCATTAACCTTATTGTCTGCATTGTAATTGTAGATGCGCCACTAACAATTTTTGAAGATTTTATGTTCTGTTTTGTTGCTCTTATTATTGATAAAGGGTCTACTCCAAGATGATAATAGAAACGCTTATCTTCAAAGCAAACAATGCAGGTTTTGAACTTTTCATTCACGGAATCTGTTTCCGGAAATCGCCACTGCTTGTCATCGGATATTTTTACGCCGAGTAATTCCCCGTTTTTATCCACAACCACACAGGAATAAGAAACATTGAACAAGGGATTTGGTAAAATGAAAATAAATAATAAGATTAAAGATATTGAAAATAATAGAATTGCAGAATAAATGATTTTCTTTTTTAAAGATAAAGCAAGAATAGATTTATAAAAATCAAAGAATTTTTGAGAAATTATCTTTAATATTTTTTTCATTATTTAAGCATAGAAAGCGCTTTATTTTCAGCAGTTTTCATATTGTCAAATTCTTCGGAGCTTTTATCGTTTAGTCCCACAAGATGCAAAATTCCGTGAATAATTACTCGATAAATTTCTGTAACTTCAGTTTTATATTCTTTGGCATTTTCTGCAACAGTTTCGAGGCTGATATAAATGTCGCCGCTTATTTTATTATTTTCAGAATTATCAAAAGTAATTATATCTGTACTATAATTATGCTTAAGATATTCCATATTTATTTTTAATATATATTCATCATCACAAAAGATATAATTAATATTTCCGATAGATTTTCCATATAATTTAACAATTTCAGAAATCCATTGTCTTATTTGTGATAATTTTATTTTTGGTTTAGAAACATTTTCGTAAAAAAAATTGATATTCATTATTTCCTTTTTGCAAAAATAACAAATAATTTATTAGCAACAAAAAAAATTGAGAAATAAAAAATCACAAAAAAAGAGAGAGCCTTAGCCCTCTCTTAAAAATAAAATTATGAAAATGTCTATTTCATGTATGGATATAAAATTTCGGTAGCAGGAATTAAAGTTTCTTTAATTGCGCGTGGATTTGTCCAACGAATTAAATTCAAATAAGACCCTGCTTTATCGTTAGTTCCTGAAGATCTTGAACCACCAAAAGGTTGAAGTCCAACAACAGCACCTGTTGGTTTGTCGTTAATATAGAAATTTCCTGCAGTATAACGTAGTTTTTTTGTCATTTCTTCGGTAACATATCTGCAATTACAGAAAATAGCGCCTGTAAGAGCATAAGCTGTTGAATTATTGCAAATTTCTAAGGTTTCTTCAAATTTGTTGTCATCATAAACATAAACAGTAAGAACTGGCCCAAAAATTTCTTCTACCATTGATTTGAAATTTGGATTAGTAGTTTTGATGATAGTTGGTTCTACGAAATAACCTTTTGATTTATCGCAATTTCCTCCGGAAACAATTTCACATTCATTACTTTGTTTTGCTAAATCGATATAAGATTTAATATTATCGAAAGAAGCTTCATCAATAACAGCGTTCATGAAATTATCGTGATCCATTACATCACCGATTTTTATTTTTTTAATATGCATCAACATATTCTTTTTAACGTCTTCCCATAAAGAAGCAGGTACATAAGCACGAGAAGCTGCAGAGCATTTTTGACCTTGGAATTCGAAACTACCAGCAACCAATGCAGTAGCTAAGTCTAAAGCATCAGCAGATTTGTGAGCAAAAACAAAGTCTTTACCACCTGTTTCACCAACAAGTTTTGGATAAGAAACATAATTTTTTCTATTTTCAGCAACATTTCTCCAAAGAGTATCAAAAGTTACAGTAGAACCTGTAAAATGAATACCTGCAAGCCATTTACTGCTTGTAATAACTTTTCCTAAAACACTTCCTTTTCCAGGAATGAAATTGATAACGCCATCAGGTAATCCAGCTTCTTTATATATTTTCATCAAATAATAATTTGAAAGAATAGAAGTAGAAGATGGTTTCCAAAGAACGGTGTTACCCATTAGAACTGGAGACATACTTAAATTGCTGGCAATAGAAGTAAAATTAAATGGACTCAAAGCGAAAACGAATCCTTCTAATGATCTGTATTCTACTTGATTTATTTGGTTAGCGGTTTGTCCGGGTTGGTCACTATAAATTTGAGAAGCATAGAAACAATTAAAACGTAAAAAGTCAATATTTTCGCAAACAGCATCAATTTCTGCCTGATAAATATTTTTACTTTGTCCTAACATAGTAGCCGCATTAATCAAAGCACGATATTTTTTGGCAAGAAGTTCAGCAACTCTTAAATTTATTGCACAGCGTTCTGTCCAAGGCATATTTTCCCATTTTTCTTTTGCTTGTAAAGCAGCTTCTATAGCCATTTCAACTTCTTTTTCTCCTGCTTGATGATAGCGAGCCAAAACATGTTTATGGTTATGAGGCATTACCACTGTTCCCATATTACCTGTTTTAACTTCTTTTCCACCAATAATTAGAGGTATTTCGATTTCTTCATGACTTAATTTTTCTAAAGCAGCATCTAAAGCTTTTCTTTCAGGACTACCTTTAAGATAGGATTGAACCGGTTCGTTTGCCGGTCTCGGAAAACTAAATAATTGATTATTCATAATACTTTTTTTTAAATAGGTACAAATATAAAGATATTTGTTGATAATTCCAAATATTAAGAAAAAAACAAATATCCCATAAATATTGCCATGGTAATTCCTGCAAAATCGGCAATAAGTCCTGCCACTAAAGCATAACGAGAATTTGTAATCCCAACAGAACCAAAATATAAAGCAATAATATAAAATGTAGTATCGGTAGCACCATTAAAAATACAACTCAACCTTCCGGCAAAAGAATCCACTCCAAAGGTATTCATTGTATCAACCATTAATCCTCTTGCTCCACCTCCGCTCAAAGGTTTCATTATTGCAGTTGGCAGTGCATCTACAAATTGACTGTCGAGGTTCATTTTTTCTACAATAAATTTAATTCCATCAATAAGGTAACCCATAGCACCAGATGCACGAAAAGCACCAATAGCAACCAATATGATGATAATATAAGGAATTATTTTTATTGATACGGAAAAACTTGTTTTTGCTCCTTCAATAAAACTGTCATAAACATTAATTTTCTTAAAAAAGGCAATCGAAATAAATATTATTATTATTGCAAACAATATAAAATTTGATGCTAAAGAAGAATATAATTTTAAGCTATCAGAACTTGCCATGAGTGCAAAAAATATTATTCCTGCAATTATTAAAGAAAATCCCAACAGATACAAAATGACTTCCTTCTTAAACAAATTAATTCTTTGATAAATTGCCACAGCAAGAATTCCGACAAAAGTACTTGTAAAAGTACAAATTAAAATCGGCAAGAAAACATCTGTTGGATCGCTTGCCCCCAATTGCAGTCGATAAGCTATGATTGATACTGGTATTAATGTTAATCCCGAAGTATTAATCACGAGAAACATTATCATAGAATTTGAGGCTGTGTCTTTTTTTGGATTTAGTTCCTGGAGTTCTTTCATGGCTTTTAGTCCCAGCGGTGTTGCAGCATTGTCGAGACCTAAAATATTTGCAGCAAAGTTCATTACCATTGATCCAAAAACAGGGTGGTTTTTTGGTAAGTCGGGGAATAATTTATTAAATAACGGAGATATTGCTTTTGTAATAATATTTATGGCGCCACTCTTCTCTCCTATTTTCATTACTCCCAACCATAGAGCCATAATTCCTGTAAGCCCCAACGACAATTCAAATCCTAATTTTGCCATTGAAAAAGCTTCATTCATAATATTTGGGAATACCATCATGTCGCCGAAAAAAACCATTTTTAACAAGGCAACTAAAAATGCAGAAATAAGAAAGAAAATCCAAATATAATTTATTATCATTTACAATTATTATTTATAAAAATTCATTTTATTTATATATTCCCAGACCTCTGGATCTAAAAAAAATCTAACATCTTTATTTTCAGAAATCGACTTACGAATAAAACTCGAAGATATTTCAAATTGAGGAGCATCAAGAATTTCGATTTTGGCTTCTGGAACTTCCAAAAGTAATTCTTCCAGATATTTTTTACATTCTGTATCCTGACGTTTGTAAACATAAATAGGATAATCGCGAAGAATAATTTTATAGTTTTTCCATTTATTAAAACTTTTAAGATTATCACCACCAACAAGAATAGAAAATTTTGTATTAGGATATTTTTCCTGCAAATATGTTAGAGTGTTTATTGTATAATTTGGTTTTGGAAGATAAAATTCAATATCTGATACATAAAATTTTTTATAATCGCCGATTGCTAATTCTAGCATATATTTTCTTTGTCGCTCGTCCAAAAGTGAAGAATTCTTTTTAAGTGGATTTTGAGGCGTAACAACAAACCAAAATTCTCTGAAATTGAAACATTCGACAATATAATTTGCAATAGCCAAATGTCCGACATGCACAGGATTATAAGAGCCGAAAAACAATATTATTTCTTTACTATTCTGCATTCAAAATTTTAACTTCAAAAATTAATGTACTAAACGGAGGTATTGATTGATATTTTTGGTCGCCATAAGCTAATCTAAAAGGAATAATTATTATGGAATGTTCGCCCACTTTCATTTGTGTAACAGCTTGGTCAAGTCCTTCGATAACTTCTTTTTTTCCAACAACAAAACGGAAAGGTTTATTGCGTTCGAAAGTAGAATTAAAAACAGTTCCATCAATAAAAGAAGCAGAATAATCTATAGTTATCAAATCTCCGTTTTTTACTTGTCGTGATGATCCTTTTTCTACTGTAACAATGTATAACCCGTTAGTAGTTTTTTTATATGGTTTATTTAATATTGAAAGATACTTCTGTATATCGCTTTTTTCAACATCATTATAATAACTATATATTTCCTTGTTCTCCTTAATAAAATCTGTTTGTGTTTCAATTTTTAACATCTTGATATTAAAAATCAATTTGTCTCCTTTTTTTAATGGAGCAGGAAGTTCTTTTCCTTGCGTATAATGATAAAAATTATAAGCATCAATTTTATAAACAGCGCTATCGTTTTCGGCAAGCATTCCAAGAGCCTCCTCAAAACAACCTCCCGAGTGCGAGGCTCGTTTTAAAGTCATTACAAAATTGTTTGAAATTTTTTTTGAATCAAAAAGGATTTTTCCATCTTCAGTACTGTAAGTAAAGTCTATGGTAACAATGTCTCCGGGAATTGGATATTTATTACTTCTATGAGAAACAATACGTCTGTAATTAAGCCCAGACTCAGTTTTTTGAAATATCTTATCGGGTTTTGTTGTTGTTAATTCTGCTTCCCCGTTTTTGCCAATTAACATCACAGTAAGTTCTCCAGAATTTGTATCCACATAATTGAAATCTTCAATTTTTACAGTTTTCTGAGTTTTATTTTCATTTGATTTTTGATTATCGTTATTCTTTTTATTTTTACATGAAAAAAAAGAAAGAGGAAAAATCAGAATAAGTATATATAAAAAAATATTTCTCATATTATTCAACATTAAGAATGTTTATCACAAAAATCAAAGAAGAAAAAGCTTGCACTTTACCTGAACCTTGTTTCCCGTACGCGAGTTTTGAAGGGATTATCATTCTGACGCTATCACCAACATGCAAATTTTTAACACCATCATTTAAACCTTTAATCATCTCATCGGAATCAACTTTAAAAGTTAAAGGTTGTTTTCCGAAAGATGTTTCGACAATAGTTCCATCAATAAGTGTCAGCATAAAATCTAAAGAGACAACAGAAGTAGAATTTACTGTTTCTCCTTTGCCTGATTTTAATACCTGCAAAAATACACCGGCAGAATTTGGAATAGTGTCCATATTGCTATTAATCAAATATTTTATAAGCAATTCGTGTTCTTTTTCTTCCGAAACGTGATATTTATTTGTAATAATTTTATCGGCATCTTCTTTATCTAGAATGTTAATGATTTTTACTTTCACGATAATCATATCGCCGGATTTTACATCTTCAGGAAAAGAGTTAAACCGTTCTGTTTTCAATAAGAAATCATCTGCAAGAATTCTAAAAATTGCAGAATCACCCACTGACAATAGCATCAAACCGTCTTCAAAACATCCTCCACGATGAGAAATTTCGGAAACTTTTCGTAAATATTTTCTTTCATTATTGTTTGAATTAAACAATTCAACATCAGTTTCGGTATAATATGAAAGCGACATTTCTACCAAATCTCCCATCTGAATTTTTTGTCCGTTAGCATCAGAACTTTGAAAAAGAATGTATTCTAATCCCGAACTATCTTTTTTATAATTTGAAGACGAACAGGATAAGAAAAACAACGTGACGATTAATGTAAATAAAATAATTTTTTTCATAACTAAAGAACGCAAAAGTAAAAAAATAATTATTAACTACTATCAAAATTACTAAATTAAATAAAATTCCAATAAAAGAAAAAAAAAAGCTCAAAAAATCAATAATTGTGAAGAATCTACGAGTGACTTATTAATATTAAATATTTTTTCTTTGATGAAAAAAATGTTACTTTTGTATAAATGAAAATACTTTTGTTAACAAATAAAGTTCCGTATCCACCTAAAGATGGAGGGGCAATTGCAACGCTTTCTTTAGCTGTGTCTATGGCAAAAAACGGAGTTGACATTAGTATTTTATCGTTCAATACCGACAAGCATTATTTTGATATAAATAAAATTCCGCAGGAAATCACAAATCATCTGAAATTTTATTCTGTAGATATTAGTACAAAATTAAATCCTTGGAAAGCCCTCAAAAATTTTATTTTTTCGAATGAACCTTACATTGCTGAAAGGTTTGTTAGTGAGAATTACAAAAATAAATTAATAGAATTATTAAAAAAAGAACAATTTGACATCATACAATTAGAGGGTTTGTATATGTGTTCATACATAAAGGCTATAAGAGAAAACTCGAACTCAAAAATTGCTTTTCGTGCACACAATATTGAACACATAATTTGGCAAAGAAAACACAAAAACGAAAAAAATCTTTTACTAAAATATTATTTAAAAAACCTTTCTAAACGAATTTTAAAATATAAATTAAAATATCTTAATTGTTATGATGTTTTAATACCAATTACAGCAGAAGACGATGCTTTTTTCAACAAATTGGGAAACAAAAAAAGATCCCATGTAGTGCAAACAGGCATTGACAAAGAAAATTATATAATAAATAAAGAACATTGCGAATTTCCTGGGTTTTTCCATATTGGAGCATTAGATTGGATGCCAAACCAAGAAGGGTTAAGATGGTTTATTGAGAATTCATGGAAAAAATTTCAGGAAGAAAATCCTGATTATCATTTTTATGTTGCAGGAAGAAATGCTTCAGAAAAAGAAATTAACTTCTTTAATAAAAATAATATTTCATATTTGGGAGAAGTTGAAAATTCAATAGATTTCATAAATTCAAAATCAATTATGATAGTTCCACTGCTTTCTGGAGGAGGTATGCGGATAAAAATTATTGAAGGAATGGCACTCGGCAAAGTAATAATTTCTACGAGTATAGGTGCAGAGGGTATCCCTGTTACAAACGGAGAAAATATTCTTATAGCAAACAGTCCTGAAGAAATAATTAACGCCATGAAATTAGTTCTTTCCGATAAAGAATTATTTGAAAAAATATCAAAAAATGCTGTTGACTTTATTTATAAAAATTTCGACAATAAAATTATCGGAGAAAAATTAATAAACTTTTACAAAGAAATATTACAATGAAAATCAGCGTATTAATGACGGTTTATATTCGTGAAATTGCTCCCTACTTAAAAGAGAGTATAGAGAGTATTTTGAATCAAACCGTAAAAGCAGATGAAATTGTTATAGTAAAAGATGGTCCTGTAAAAGACGAAATTAATGAAACATTAAAATACTACGAAGAAAAATATCCTGGATTTTTTAAAATTATCACATTAGAAAAAAATCAAGGATCAGGCATAGCATCAAGAATCGGTATAGAAAATTGCTCATATGAATTGGTTGCAAGAATGGATTCTGACGACATTTCTATGCCAAACAGATTTGAAAAAGAATTAGCATATCTAAAAGCAAATCCCGAATGTAGATTGATAGGCACCGACCACATAGAATTTACTGACGAAGGAAGAGAAGTATATAAAAAATTTCCAAACAATCATGATGAATTGGTAAAATTTGCAAAATCAAGAAATCCTTTTAGCACTCCATCGGTTATAATGTACCGTGAAGATGTTCTCGCTGTAGGAAATTATCATGACAAAATGTTGTTTGAAGATTATGATATGTGGATTCGTTTAATTGTATATGGAGTAAAAATATACAATATTCCCGAAGCATTGGTAAAAGTTAGAACTACAAATGGATTATATGGCAGACGTGGCGGAAAAAAATACGTTCGTTATACATATAGATTTTATAAAGGAGCTGTGGATATAGGTTTTTTAAATTGGTTTGAAGCTTTTCCAAAAGTTCTATATCGCAGTATTATTGCTATAATGCCACCATTTTTAAGAGAATGGTTTTATTTAAACTTTTTACGTAAAAGAATCAATTAATAACGAATATAATAATATTTATATTTATAAAAATATATAAGAGATGAGAAAATTAAACACGATAGAAGAAGCCCTTGAAGATTTTAAAGAAGGTAAAATTGTAATAGTTGTAGATGACGAAGACAGAGAAAACGAAGGCGATTTTATTGTTTCTGCAGAAAAAATCACACCGGAAATTGTTAATTTTATGCTAAAAAACGGAAGAGGTGTTCTATGTGCACCAATTCCTGAAGAACGTTGCAAAGAATTAGATCTCGAAAAACAAGTATCAAACAATACATCAATGCTTGGTACTCCATTTACTGTTACTGTTGATAAATTAGAAGGCTGTACTACGGGCGTTTCCGCACACGACAGAGCAGCAACAATTAGAGCATTGGCAGACGAAGCATCTACTGCTGAAACATTTGGACGTCCTGGACATATAAATCCTCTTTATGCAAAATCCAAAGGAGTTCTCCGCCGTGCAGGACATACCGAAGCTGCTATCGATTTGGCACGTCTGTCTGGACTATTCCCTGCAGCTGCACTTATTGAGATTATGAATGAAGACGGTTCAATGGCTCGATTACCGGAACTTTTTGAAGTTGCCGATAAATTTGGGTTAAAAATAATCAGTATCGCAGATTTAATAAAATACAGACTTAAAACCGAAAGTACTGTAGAAATTGGAGAAAGAGTACATCTTCCAACAGATTACGGTGATTTCGACATTATTCCATTCCATCAAATTAGTAATGATTTAGAACATATAGCACTAATAAAAGGCTCTTGGGAAAAAGATGAACCAATAATGGTAAGAATGCACTCAAGTTGCGCTACAGGAGATATCTTCGCATCAAAAAAATGTGATTGTGGAAACCAACTTCACGAAGCAATGAAACTTATTGAAAAAGAAGGTAAGGGTGTTATTGTTTATTTGAATCAGGAAGGTCGCGGTATCGGACTGATGAACAAAATAGCTACTTATAAACTTCAAGAACAAGGCTACGATACTGTTGATGCTAATTTGCATTTAGGATTTAAAGACGATGAACGTGATTATGGCGTAGGCGCTCAAATATTAAGACAAATTGGCGTTACTAAAATGAAATTAATTACCAATAATCCTCGAAAACTTGCCGGACTTAAAGGCTATGGATTAGAAATTATTGAAGTAAAACATCTTGAAATTCAGCCTAATAACTATAACCATTTTTACTTACAAACAAAAAAAGAAAAAATGGGACACATTCTTAATAAACTATAATTAAGAAACACAAAAAACTTACAAAAAACTATTCGTGATTTTGTATATAGGATAAAAAATCATTAATAATCTTGCTATGGTCAAATGCAAGAGAAGGGAGTTTATCAATATCGAAAAAAGATAATTCTTTGGCATCATCTCCTGCTTGAGCTTTTTCTATATTTTCACAAAAGCCATAATATACTATTGTAACAGTTCTCCCTCGGGGATCTCTACCTATATCGCCATAAGTTCGAAATTGATATAATTCAATGTCTTTCAACGAAGTTTCTTCAAGCAATTCTCTTTTTACAGAATCAATAAGATTTTCCTCCATTTCAATAAAACCACCGGGCAAAGCCCAACAATTTTTAAATGGATCATTCCCTCTTTTTATCAACAATAATTTTGTTCTAGATTTGCTATCTAAAATAAGAGCATCTACGGTAATAGATGCTCTTGGATAACTATAAAAAATTTTTTTTTCTTTCACAAATTCAAAAAAAATTACTTTGCTCTTTCAACATACTCTTTTGTACGCGTATCAACTTTAATTTTTTCTCCAATTTCAATAAAAAGAGGTACCATAATACTTGCTCCTGTATCAATAGTAGCAGGTTTTAGTGCGTTAGTAGAAGTGTCTCCTTTCAAGCCAGGTTCAGTATAAGTAACTTCCGATATAACAAATGGAGGCAATTCACAAGTCATAGGAGTTTCTGTTTCGGCATGGAAAACTATTTCTACTTCTTGTCCTTCTTTTAAAAATTCAACACCTTCAATAACTGCCTCTGGAATAGAAACTTGCTCATAAGTTTCTAAATGCATAAAATTAAAACCCATATCATCTTTATATAAAAATTGATAAGGTCTTCTTTCAATACGAATTATATCTATTTTTGCACCTGAATTAAATGTATTTTCGATTACACGTCCGTTTTCTAAACTTTTCATTCTCGTTCTAACAAAAGCACCGCCCTTACCAGGTTTTACATGTTGAAAATAAACGATTTGATAAGGTTTTCCGTTATACTCTATTGTTAAGCCGTTTTTGATATCTGCTGTCGTTGCCATATTAAAATTTTAACAAAAATAATATTTTTTTTTTATTTTCTGAAATTAATTTTTTATTTACATAAATTCAATAAAAAAAGCAACAATAATTATTGTTGCTTTTTTTATTGTTAAGAAATGATAACTACATAATTATCAAATGTTTATTATAAGTTTTAGTTTCTGTTATTATCCTTACGATATAAGATCCACTAGGTAAATTTGTAGAAATTTCATATTGTTCTTGACCTTCGTAAAGACCTTCTTCTCTTAAAACACTACCATTCATATCAATAATCTGATAATATTTTAAATTTTTCATATTATTTAATTCTATGGTAAATACCCCATCACTTGGATTTGGATAAATATCGAAATCTCCATCATTTGTTTCTTCATCAACAGAAATAGGATTTGATCCTAAAACTGTAGCACAATCGCTAACTGAACACCCTGATGTATTAACAACTGTAACACAATACTCGCCAGCTGACAAATTATTTATTGATGAACCAACATCACCATTGCTCCAATAATATAAGTCAGATTCATTATCTGAAATTGCTGTTGCTGTACCAATGTTTTGTGATTCATAATCATCTGTAGTAGAAAAAGAACTGATTACGGGACTTGGATTTATATTTAAAGAAACTTGATTATTTGCCTGCACAAAAATAGAATCATTAGAAATTCCGTATTCTGCACTCATCGCAACTGTATCTGCATCACTGTAAAAATCTGGATAATAGACAATAAGTTCATAAGTTCCGCTAGTTGTAGGTTCAAAAGAAAAAGATTGTGTATTAAAACTAGCAATTTCATTACCATCAAAAAATAATTTATAACTTGCATTAGCTATATAATTAGCTGAAATTGAAATCATTATGCTTTCACCTTCACAAATTGAAGCTTCAGAAAAATTAAAATCGGGACGAGGTAAAGAAAATTGTAAAACAGCACTGCCTTTTGCTCCATTACCGCCAATTCTATAATCAGAGCCAAATGCTTTGTATAAAGCACCTCCTGAACCGCCACCTCCAATTACAGAACCATCACTACCATTAGAGTTGATATCAGATACACCACCGACACCGCCGCCAACACCTGCTCCTGCTCCACCAGGGCCTCCAATTCCTTTATTTACAAGAGATTGATATATGAAGTTTCCATAACCACCATCTTCACCATATATCCCTGAAACGTTCATTATATCAGAAGAAGAAGAAAAAGATCCTCCCAAACCATAATCACCACGAGAAGAAGATTCTGTAGCAGCTGTACTCTTATTGATGCCTCCACCGGCACCACCACCATTTGCTACTATTTGACTTTCTCCAAAAGATATTTTCGAAAAACCGCCAACTTCGCCATCAGCAGCTGCACCGCCACCATTACCACCACGACCTACAATCACGGAACAAGAATCAAAAGCATTTGGGAATTCACCATAAATAAAACTTCCACCGCCGGCACCACCGCCTAAAGCTGTTGCAGACAACATTGCTTGGGCTCCGCCACCGCCACCGCCTGCTCCCCATGCCTGACCACTTATAAGTATTGCACTTTGAGGTATCGATGGGGAATAAGTTCCATCATTATTCCAAGTCATTACAATTTGACTACTCATAGTGATTGACAAAAACAATAAAATCACAAAAGGGATAATAAAAGTATTATTCTTCATAAAAAAAATTTGTGTTAATAAATAATTATTTGATTTTTTATGCATACAACAAACATTTATGCATTTTTTAAAAATAACGAACTTCAATAAATAAATACAAGTATTATTATTCATTCAATTATTTTACAAATATAACATATAAAATTGGATTTTCAATTTTATTTTTGCAAAAATAATCGTTAATAATATATTCATCATCGGTAATTCGCTAATATTCAAGAATATACTATTCGTACATTCCTGAATATAATTTTGAAATTTCCATCTTGGTTAGAAGTCTCCATTTTCCACGAGGCAAATCTTTTTTCGTTAATCCGGCATAATAAACCCTATCGAGTTTTTTTACTACATATCCAAGTTGTTCAAATATTCTTCTAACAATTCTGTTTCTTCCCGAATGAAGTTCTATTCCTAGTTCTGTTCCGTCAGTGTTAACATAATCAATTTTGTCGGGTTTTATGAAACCGTCCTCCAATTCAAAGCCATTCGAAATTTGTTCAAAATCTTCAACAGTTAGTGCACGTTCTAAAAAAACATGATATATTTTCTTTTTGTTGTATTTTGGGTGAGTAAGTTTTTTTGTAAGTTCTCCATCGTTTGTAAGAAGTAGTAATCCTGTTGTATTTCTATCCAAACGGCCTACAGGATAAATGCGTTCGGTACAAGCACCTTTCACTAAATCCAAAACTGTTTTTCTTCCTTCGGGGTCATCTAAAGTTGTTATATAATCTTTTGGTTTATTCAACAAAATATAAACTTTTTTTTCGCTGTTAATTTTTTCATCACCTAATTTTACAACGTCATTTGGAAAAACCCTTGTTCCTAATTCTGTAATGATTTTACCATTAACAGAAACAGAACCGGCAGAAATCAATACGTCAGCTTCTCTGCGGGAACAAACTCCTGCATTAGAAATATATCTGTTCAATCGTATTCCTTCTTTTTGAGAATCTTTGGATTTTGATTTATTAATATCTTGAGAAAAATTCACATTTTTTCTTTTAATTAATTTTGGAGTATCGTCATGAACAAAATCCGAAGAGCCTGATGGTTTACGGAATTTGTTGTTCCTTACCTTCTTTTCTTCAAAGACTTTTTTGTCTTCTTTTTTTGCTTTTAAATAACTTGGAACCTCTGAATATTTTGAAGCCTTATCGAATTTTTTGCCGTATCTTCTGTTTTTATCTGCTGGATCATATGCTCTTGTTTGAAAATTTTCTTCTCTTCCTTCTCTTCCTTCTCTTACATCACTTCTATTATCTTTATTTCTTTTATAACTGTGAACATTGTCACGAGAATTGTCAGAATTATTTTTATTTCTGCGGGAGTTGTTGTTGCTTTCTGTATTATTTTCTGAAACAGATGATTTACTTCTGTCAGATCTTGTATAATTGTTTGGTTTCATTTTAGAACATTAATGAATTAAAAACGTCAATAATTATTAGTTATTTTATTTATAATAAAATTTTTATCAACATAAAAAATTTATTTTATTAAAAATCGAAAAGTGAATTTTCTTTGATTGGTAACAAGCGATAACTCATTCGGTGATATTCAGAAACACCGAATTTTTCTATTGCTTCCCTATGTTTTTTTGTTGGATATGCTTTATTTTTATTCCAATCATAATATGGATATTTCAGATGTAATTGTTCAATATATTCATCTCTATATGTTTTTGCCAAAATGGAAGCTGCAGCAATCGACATATAAGTAGCATCGCCTTTTATTATGCATTTGTGAGGAATATTTTTATAAATTTTAAATCTATTTCCGTCAATTAGTAATATTTCGGGAATAACGTTCAGTTTATCTACGGCAATGTGCATCGCCTTTATAGACGCGTTTAGAATATTTATTTTATCAATTTCGACATTATCGACACTTGCAACTGCAAAGTCGATTGCATTATTTTCGATTTCGCTTTTAAGTAAAAGACGTTGTTTTTCCGATAATTGTTTTGAGTCGTTCAGGATATCGTTATGATAATCGGCAGGAAGAATAACCGCAGCCGCAAAAACGGGTCCTGCGAGACAACCACGACCGGCTTCATCACAACCTGCTTCAATTTTTCCTGCTTCAAAAAATTGTTTAAGCATTATTTACCGTTTTTTCTATACAGTCCCACATAATTTTTGCTGACCTCTCCCAAGAAAATTTCTTAACCTGTTCTTTACCATTTTCGACCAAAGAATCACCTATTTCGCTGTTTTTTATAAGTTGTATCATATATTTGGCAACAGTTTCATAATCGTTAGGGTCGGCATAAAGAGCAGCATTTCCTGCTACTTCGGGAAGTGAACTCGTATTTGAAGAAATTATAGGAATTTCACAGGCCATTGCTTCAACAAGAGGAATTCCAAAACCTTCGAAAAAAGGAATGTACAATAATGCCAATGCAGATGCCATCAATTTATGAAGAACTTCGTTTTCAAGTCGTCCTGTAAAAATTACGTCTTTTCGGCTTTCAATATTTTGTAAACATTCATCAATCTCATCAGTGAGATGCATAGCAGAGCCAACAATGACAAGCTTTTGAGGGAAGTCTCCTGAACGCTTAAACAAATCAAAACTTCTTAATAATCCGGGAATATTTTTTCTAGGATTTAGTGCACCCACAAAAATAAAATAATCTTGGTCATCGGTATATTTAGTTTTAACGATATTTTTTTCGCTAAGTTTTATTGGTTTATATATTGAATTTGCAGCGTTGTAACAAACAGTGATTTTATCGGAATCAACACAAAAAGTTTTAGAGATATCTGATTTTGAAAACTCCGAAACAGAAATAATATGTTCAGCCTTTCGAGCAAATTTTGGAAAATAGTAATTATAATATTTTCTAGTCAAAAAAGGCAACCTTTCAGGATTATGAACAAAATTAATGTCGTGAATAACCGGAATTTGTTTCACAAATGTAGACAGCGAAAGAAATCCATCTGGAGATAGAAAAACATCGGCATTGATTTTTTTTAATATTTTTGGAATTTGTAATTCAAACCAAATATAATATAAAAAAGGATGTCTTGCCTGTGGAGAAACAACAATGGGAGTGACATTTTCGGAAAAAATAAAAGAATTGTCGTAAGGACGGTCAAAAATGAAATAAAAATTATGATTCGGATTGTTTTTTGTTAATCGTTTTAATGTTTCAAAACTAAACCAACCTATTCCTTCTAATTTACCTCTCAATAACAAACGTGTATTTACCGCGATATTCATTATAATAATTTTAATTGTCTTGCATATTCCAAATCACGAGGCGTATCAATAGACAAAGATTCATACTCTGTATAAGCAATTTTAATTTTATAAGCATTTTCTATCCACCGCAATTGTTCCAAAGATTCAACTTTTTCCAATGAAGACTGTGGTAATTTTGTGATTTCCAACAAAATATCCTTTCGATAAGCATACAAACCAATATGTTTGAAATATTTATGATTTGTAAGCCAACGCTTCTTATCCATTCCTCTGTAGTATGGAATTACAGAGCGACTAAAATAAATTGCCTCATTTTTATTATTGATAACGATTTTTGGTTTATTAACGTCAAACAAATCTTCTTGGTTACTGATATATTTTGCCAAAGTAGCAATTTGTGTTTTTTTCGATTTGAAACATTTTTTAATAATATTTATTTGTTCTATGTTAATAAATGGTTCATCGCCTTGCAAATTTATTACAACGTCAAAAGTTTTATTTTCAATTTTTTCAATTTTTAAAATTGCCTCTGCACATCTGTCTGTTCCACTTTTGTGCTTTTTCTTAGTCATTACAACTTTACCATTGAAAGACAAAACAGCGGAATAAATTTTTTCATCATCAGTAGCTACGTAAACATCACTAAACACTTTTGATGCCTGTTCATAAACATGTTGAATCATTGGCTTCCCGTTGATATTTACAAGCGGTTTCCCAGGGAAACGGGTGGAAGCAAATCTAGCCGGAATTATTACTATAAAATCCATTTGAATTTTTTTACAAAAATACTAATTTTTAGATAATTATTACATTTTTTCTGATTTTTGTTATTCAATAAAAATGTTTATATTTGTAAATATAAAAATTATATAATGATTTCAATAGATAATTACGATTTTAAAAACAAAAAAGTATTATTAAGAGTAGATTTTAATGTTCCTATTATTGGCAATTGGGAAGAGTATGATTTCACAAGAATAAAACTATCCGTTCCAATAATTTTAAAAATTTTAACAGACGGTGGCTCTGTAATATTGCTCTCTCACTGGGGTCAGCCATTAGGAAAAGTTGAAGAAAGTCGCTCTTTCAAAAAAATTCTTCCCCATATTGAAAGAATTCTCAATGTGAAGAAAATATTTTTTTGTGAAAATCCTTTCGACCGTAAAACTGCTGAAACAGCAAAAAAATTAAAAAGCGGAGAAATTCTATTGTTGGAAAATCTAAGATTTTTTCCTGAAGAGATAACAGAAAATGAAGAATTCGCACAATTATTAGCTTCTTTTGGAAATTGTTATGTAAACGATGCTTTCGGAGCATCTCACAGAGTTCATACCTCTACTGTTACTCTTCCAAAATATTTTCCATACGATAAAATGCTTGGCTACTCTTTTGAAAAAGAAATTACAAAACTCGACAACTTAATTATTGATAACAATAAAGTTCCTTTCACACTTCTAATTGGTGGAAATAAAATATCATCAAAAATTGGCGTTATAGAAGCCTTAATTACCAAAATCGACAATCTACTAATTGGTGGAGCTCTGGCATTCCCATTTTTAGCTGTATATGGCAATAAAACAGGAAATATTACTATTGAAAAGAAACATATCGAAACAGCAAAACGGATAATGAATTTAGCAAATAAACACAATGTAAAAATTCACTTGCCAATAGATTTTGTTATCTCTGATGTTATTAGCGAAGATGGTAGTATTAGTCATTGCGAAAAGAGCGAAATTCCTAATGGTTGGTCGGCTCTTGACATCGGAATTAAAACAATTGAAAATTTTGTTGATGTCATTTCAAACTCAAAAACTCTTCTCTGGGACGGCCCAATGGGAATGTATGAAATTCCAAATTTCTCATACGGTACTTTAAAAATTGCATTGTCAATTGGACGACTCACCGACAAAGGACTATTTTCAGTAGTTGGCGGCGGGGACACTATCGCAGCGTTAAACAAATACAGCATCTCACACAAAATGTCGTATATAAGTTCCGCAGGTGGTGCTTTGCTAGAATACCTCGAAAAAAATTCTCTTCCTGCTATTGAGGCAATAAAAAAATCTTTCGACATTGATAGTTACGACTTCAAAAACAAGAAAGCAATTATTCGTGTTGATTTTAATGTTCCTCTTGACGAAAATTTCAATGTAGTTGATGATACCAGAATTATTACAGCCTCTCCTTCAATAAGAAAAATATTAACAGACGGAGGCTCTGTAATTTTAATAACCCACTTGGGAAGACCAAAAGGCAAATATGACGAAAAGTTGTCTGTTAAACATATTGTTTCTCATCTATCTCAACGATTAGGACAAGAAGTAAAATTTTCCGGAGAAATTATTGGTAAGAATACGACAAAAATGGCAAAAGAGTTGAAACCGGGTGAAATTATGATATTGGAAAATGTTCGCTTCGACCCTCGTGAAACTGAGAATAACGAAGAATTTGCAAAAGAACTAGCCCAATTAGGAGATGTTTACATTATGAACGCCTTTGGAACTGCTCACCGTGCACATGCCTCTACTTATAATATCGCTAAATTCTTTCCAAAAGATAAAATGCTCGGATATTTAGTAGAAAGTGAAATAAATAGTATAAACAAAATTCTTCAAAGAGCCGAAAAACCGTTCACTGCTATTATTGGCGGTTCTAAAATATCCACTAAAATTAATATCATTAAAGCTTTAATTAAAAAAGTCGATTGTCTTATTATCGGTGGCGGGATAAGCTATACTTTTATTAAAGCCATGGGAGGCAGTATTGGCGACTCTCTTTTTGAAGAAGATTTCATTAAAACTGCTGAAGAAATTATTGAAGAAGCTAACAGATGCGGAGTAAAATTAATCCTACCTATAGATTGCATTATTGCGAATAAATTTGATAATAACGCCGATATCAAAATTTCTAAAATCACTCAAATTCCTGACGGCTGGCAAAGTTTAGACATAGGAATCAAAACATCTGAACTTTTTACAAAAATCATTGAAAATTCTAAAACAATTTTATGGAATGGACCTGTAGGAGTTTTTGAAATGGAACACTTCTGCAACGGAACTATAAAAATTGCATTGGCAGTTTCAAGAGCTACGGCAAAAGGTGCTTACTCTGTTGTTGGTGGTGGTGATAGCATTGCTGCTCTTAATAAATATAATTTGGCAGATTCTATCAGTTTTATATCAACTGCAGGTGGTGCTTTATTGGAATATATTGAAAATGGAGACCTGCCAAGCATTAAAGCTATTAGAACAAATATATAATTTCGAAAACTATAATTATGAACATTGCGATCTATGGTAGAAATTTTGGAAATAATTTCACCGGAATGGCAATTCAACTATTTGAAGAGCTAAAAAGTAATAATGTCAACATCTTCATCAATAAAAAATTTTATATATTCCTAAAAGAAAAGATATATTATAATTTATTAAACGCTACTCTTTTCGAAAACGAATTACCTAAAAATACAAAAATTGATTTCCTTTTCAGTGTTGGTGGTGATGGAACTTTCCTTGAAGCATCATCGCTAATATATAATTCCAGTATCCCTATTTTAGGCATAAATACGGGAAGACTTGGGTTCCTGTCATATGTAAATTCAAAAATACTTATTATGTCTATTCAACAAGTATTACAGGGAAAATTTACTACTGAAAAAAGAATGTTGTTAGACGTTAATGCAGGAAATAACTTCTATGGGAATAACAGTTATTGCTTAAACGACTTTGTTGTCCAAAAAAAATCTTCTTCAAGTATGATTAAAACTAAAGTTTTTATCAACAATTCTTTATTAAATACTTACTTATCTGACGGGATTATTATTTCTACCCCAACCGGCTCTACTGCTTACTCACTAAGTTGTGGAGGTCCAATTATTGAACCTAAATCGGAAGTGATCCTAATAACTCCAATTGCAAATCATAATCTTACTGTACGACCAATTGTAGTTTCTGCTAATTCAGAAATACAAGTCGTTTTTGAATCTTCTATAAATCACCTTCTTGTATCTATGGATTATCGTAGTTTTGAAATAGATAAAATAAAATCCATAAACATAAAAAAATCAGATAAATACATTTACTTCGTTAATCTTTTTGAAAATAATTACTTCCTTACTCTCAGCGAAAAATTATACTGGGGGCTTGATATCAGAACCTAAATTTCTAATAATTATTTAACTTTGATTTATAATTCTCATTAAATTTTATCCAGTCAACTTGATTTTTATAATGATCTGCTCCGAAATAATCTAAAATTTTCTCTAGTACTATTGTAGGAACATATGCCCTCTGAATATTCAAAAGTTTAAAATCTTCATCAAAAAGCACAACAGCAGGGAATCTTAATTCCGGTTGTAACAACGCCAACACAAATTTATGCGGATAACCTTTAACTTTACCTTCGTTGGCAAATACTGCTCCATCAGGAAACGTTAATGTATCTTTCATGTCGTAATTGATTTTTACAGGATAATAATTATTATTTATATAATCTGCTATTACAGGATGTCTAATAGTGGAGCTCAACATTATTTTTGAGACATTACTATATTCCGAAGCTACAAATAAAAATATTTTTTTGGGATTTGTCTTCATTAATTCGATACAATCCTGGATATCAATCCAATTTATTTTTGCAGTAGTAATAGTTGTGGAATCTGCATAAAATGTATCTTTAAAATCACTATAAAACAACTGATAATCTGCTTGCTTATTTACTCTCTCTGCAAAATATATCAATATCGGTTCAATATCCTTAACAGACATAAAACCGGGAACAGCTACGGGATTCCACTCATAATCTATATATACTATTGAAGGATATGAAAGACGAGAATTCAACATCTTTACTGCAAAGGTATTTGGCGATCTTTTTGTTCCCAAAGGAGATGGATTAAAAAATTTTTCGCCTTTATATTCAACAGTGTCAAAACCTTCTGCATCAAATTTTACAGGATAAAAATTAGTATTTATATATTCTGCAATAGTCGGATTTGTAAATGTTTCTGCATCCATCTTTTTACACCAGCCACACCACGAAGTGTACATGTCTATCATAATGGTTTTAGGATTAGTTTCTTGCAATTTAATGGCTTCCTGAATTGTAAGCCACTTTACACTCGAATTGTTAAGTTGTTGAGAAAAAAGGTTATACGAAACAAATAGCAATAATATAATCAAAATTTTTTTCATAATAATATAACTACTTTTATTAATTTTTATTATGATATAAGTTAATAATTTTGAATTTCTTTTATAATTTATTAATTTTGCAAAAACAATATGATACACGAAGATTATATGCAACGTTGCTTGGAATTGGCAAAAAATGGCTTCGGTAATGTTGCTCCAAATCCTATGGTTGGCGCTGTTGTTGTATTCCAGGGCATAATTATTGGAGAAGGGTATCATAAAGAATATGGCAAACCTCACGCCGAAGTAAATGCCATTAATTCTGTAAAAGATAAATCATTACTTAAAGATTCCACTTTATACGTTTCTCTAGAGCCTTGTTGCCATTTCGGAAAAACGCCTCCTTGCACCGATTTGATAATTAAATCCAAAATAAAAAATGTGGTTGTCGCAAGCATAGACCCAAACCCATTGGTACATGAAAATGGAATTGCAATACTTAAACAAGCAGGTATTAATGTAATAAGCAATATTTTAGAAAAAGAAGCAATATTTCTAAATCGCCGTTTCTACACTTTTAACTTGAAAAAACGTCCATATATTATTCTGAAATGGGCTCAGTCTTCCGACAATTATATAGATTCTATAAGGCACTCTGCAAAAGAAAAACCTGTTTATTTTATTGACAATTTTGGAAAAACATTGGTGCATAAAATGAGAGCAGAAGAGTCTGCAATCCTTATCGGCAAAAAAACAGCCTTACTTGATAATCCTTGTCTCACTTGCAGAAATTTCTTCGGGAAAAACCCAACTCGAATTATTATTGACAGAAATCTCGAATTAGATAAAAATCTCAATATTTTCAATGACGAAGCAAAAACAATTATTTTTAATCTTATTAAAACAGAAAATAACAATAATCTGTCTTATATTAAAATTAATGATTGCAACAATATGATTGAAGAAATTAACAACAAGCTTTTTATGTTGGGAATACAATCTATAATTATTGAAGGAGGAAACAATATTTTATCTCAATATATTGAAAAAAATTTATGGGACGAAGCAAGAGTTTTTACTTCAAAAACTATACTTGGCAAGGGCGTTCCTGCTCCTAAAATCGAAAAAAATCCAAATAATATTGAAATGATTAATAATTATTCCTTAAAAACTTTTTATAATGACGAACACAAATAATAATTTCAGCAAAGGACAAAAAACTATAATAATTATCGCGATTTTTGCGGCTGCATTTCTTATTTCACAAATACTAAGCGTTTATATCATGGATCTTTTTGGAGTCGGGATTAATATTAACAACATTACAGCAGAACAAAAATATGAAATTTTCGGGATAAAGCTCGCTCAACTTTTCGCAAGTTTAGTCATGTTTGTCATTCCTCCTATTATCATTGCAAAGATTTTTAAAAATAAAATATCAGAATATTTACAAATAAAATCATCGCCAAAAGCTATATGCTATTTACTCACATTGTTATTTATGATAGCGTCATATCCATTACTATCAATAATTTCTGAATGGAACGCTTCATTAAGATTTCCCGAATCCATAAAATTTCTTGAAGAAATATTTCGTTTGGCAGAAGAAACAAATTCTAATATTACCAATTTAATTCTTTCTGGTACAACAATCAGCGATTTGTTGTTAAATATACTTGTAATAGCAATTATTCCCGCCGTGGGTGAAGAATTTGTTTTTCGCGGATTGTTACAGAAATATTTGATAAAAGCTATTAAAAATCCACACATAGGAATAATTATTTCTGCTTTTATTTTTTCAGCAATACATTTCTCATTATTTGGCTTTGTTCCTAGATTTATATTAGGAATTTTTCTTGGTTATTTAGCATGGAGATTTTCTTCTCTTATTCCTGGCATTTTTGCACATTTTTTAAATAACGCATTTGCAGTTTGCTTGTCGTTTTACTTCAGTAAAATTGGGCAAACACAAAATTTGGAAGATATCAATATATACCCCGACAACATTTACTTACTTATCGGAATTACAGTAATAGCCTCTGTATTGGGATTATTATTATTTGCAAATATAAAAAGAAAGAAAATTAGAAAGATAATTTAGAGTAAAATATATTGTATTGCGTCTTTCTGTATTAAAAACCGTGACAACAAGAAAGTTCAAGTTTAAATGTTTTTTACTTAATTTTTTACAAAAATTTTCGAAAAGATTTTCCTTATTAACATTGAAGGATAACCATAAATGATTGCCATAAAGCACAATACAGTATTTAACAACGATATTTTTATAAAATCTTTTCTAGAATCAAAATGAGAAAGTCTTTCTTCTTGGGGAGGGTAATATACATTAATAAAAACCGGCTTTAAATGAATATTTGCCCATGCTGCTCGTACAAGCATCTCTAATTCTGCTTCATACCTATTACTTAATGACTTAAAATGTCTTAACTTATTCAACGGATATAATCTGTAACCCGTTTGAGTATCAGGAAGTTTCTTAAATGTTTGTAAACAAAACCAAAAATTTGAAAATCTGTTCGCAAATTTATTCTGCTTAGGCATATTAGGATTCGAAAAATCTCTACAGCCTATTACCATCGAATCTTTATTCTCACGCACAGCAGAAATAAACAAAGGTAAATCATCAACTTTATGTTGCCCATCGGCATCTATTGTAACTGCGTACTCATAACCTAACTGCCTAGCAAACAAAAAACCACGTTTCAAAGCATAGCCTTTACCACGATTTTTTTCATAACTTTCAATTTTAATAATATCTCTATATCTGCTTAAAACTTCTCCTGTTCCGTCAGTAGAACCGTCATTCACAACAATGATATTATCAAAACATGAAATGCAATCATCTAAAACATTATTGATGATTTTTTCACTATTATAAACAGGAATAATAATACATATTTTATTATCCCCAATAATATTATTAATGTCTTCTCTAAGCATGCTGGCAAATTGGAACTTATTTTTTTATAAAAATACTTTCACCCATTTTTACATTTTCATCAACTCTAAAAAAAATGTTCGCTAAATAATTGTTTTCCAAAAGTAATATTACGCTAGAACCCATTTCAAAATATCCTAGCTCCTCTCCTTTTTTTATTTCTTTGTAAGTATCAAAGGTATATTTAAAATATTTTCCTTTTTTTATATTTGTCTCAATATTTTTTTCAAAAGATAATTTTACTTTTCCTACCATCATTGCACCAACAAAAATGAATTGGAACTTTCCATAATCAGAATCTCCATGTAAAATTATTCTTTCATTCTTGCAATAAACTCTTTCGCGTTTTTTTATCGTTTTTTCTTTTACAGAAAATAACGTTCCGGGATGATATGTAATTTTATTAATTTTCATATCAAAACAAGCATGCACTCTGTGATAATTACATGGAGACAAATAAAAAACGCAATAAGATTGCATATCACTTTCTTCTTCGTTTGTAAGTTCATGAACGTTATACATACGACCTTTAACATGAATCCTCTTTAACGGGGTTATGTACCCATAATCAAAAATACTACAATCTACCGGCGATACTATTCCTTCAGAAATTTTACGACAATCTGGCTTTAATTTTCTTGTAAAAAATTCATTGAAATTTTCAAAACCTCCTTCAGGAATAACGTATTCATCCATAGAAACATTATAAACCTTTTTCCATTTTTCAATTACCCAATTTACATAAAATTTTGGATGCTTGAATTCTGCAAACAATCCTGCTATTCGAGAGGTTTTATTTCTAATATTCTGTTTGGATCTCGTTTTTTGGTTCATTTTTTTGTGTTAAAAAAATTCATAGTCCTTTCAATCCCTATAAATGGAAAATTTTTTATTACATCAACTGCAATCTCAATTTTAGAATTAATCGTTTCTTTTTCATCTTCTGTCCATGTTCCTAAAACAAAATCTACTTGATGTCCTTTAGAAAAATCATTCCCAATGCCAAAACGCAAACGAGCATATTCTTGTGTTTGCAAAACATCTTCAATATTTTGCAAACCATTATGCCCTCCGCTACTACCTTTGGCTTTTATCCTTATAGTTCCTAAGGGTAAAGCTAAATCATCTACAACAACAAATAAAGAAGTATTTTCAATTTTTTCTTTATTCATATAATAAGAAACAGCTTTACCGCTTAAGTTCATATAAGTTGAAGGTTTCAACAATAATAATTGCTTCCCCTTTAATCTAATTTCAGAAATTGCACCATAACGCGCATCTACAAAAGACGCATCCATTTGTTTTGACAATACATCTAATACTTTAAAACCAATATTATGACGTGTCTCCTGATATTCTTTCCCAATATTTCCCAAGCCGACAATTAAGTATTTCATGTCCGGGAAAAAATATTATGCTGTTGCTTCGGTTGTTTCAGCATTACCTGTTCCTCTTGTAGAAACTACAGTTACAATAATAGTTATAGGTGCATCTACAAATTGTAATGTATCTGATTGTAAATCACGTACTCTTATTGATTGTGCTATGTTTAAGTCGGTAACATCAACAACAAAATTTTCTGGAATATCATCCATTTTTGCTTTTACAGTAATTTTCTTTAAATTTTGTTTTAATTTACCTCCGATTTTTACACCAACAGAAGAACCTTCGAATTTTAACGGTATAGCAACCTTAATTTCTTTTTCAGGAGTTACTTCGTAAAAATCGATATGTAATATTTTATCAGTAACCGGATGATATTGAACTTCTTTTACTAATGAAATATGTTTTTTGCCATCAATAATAATATCAGCAAACAATACTTCAGGAGTATAGATTAAACCACGTACTTCACTCTGTTGTGTAGTAATATGAAGCGTTTCTGATGCTCCGTAAATCACTGCAGGAATACTGTCTTCTTTTCTTATTGCTTTTGTAGCTTTTTTCCCAATTTCAACTCTCTTGGTTGCTTTTACTTCTATATGTTTCATTGTCATAAATTTGTGTGCTACTCAACCTTTAACATAAAAGTCCCATCGCACGGTTAATTTTACAAAAATAGTATTTTTTTTTGTTTCTTACAAATTATTTTAATTTTTACAACTAATATATTTATATTGTTATTAGCTCTACGCCATCAATTTTTATTTCGCGAGACCTTTCTTCAAATATTGCAAAAATTGCAGTTCCACTGCCCGACATTTGCGAATAGATTGCTCCTTCGTCATAAAACTTATTCTTAATATCTGCCAACTGTGGGTATAAGGAAAAAGCATATTCCTCAAAATCATTAGTTAAGATGTTTTTCCATTCTTTTATCGGTTTCTTAATTTTTTCTTCTATGCTAATTTCTTGCTCTTTCGGAGTAATTGCAGAATAAGCTGCTTTTGTACTGATGTTAAATTTCGTTAATACAACTACAATTTTATACTTGTCGAGATTTAAATCAGAATTTTTTAAAATTTCTCCTCTCCCACTAACAATTGACGGCTTATTCTCTATAAAAAAGCTACAATCGGAACCCAATTCCGATGCAATGTTTTTCATATCATCATTAGAAAGATTCAATTGAAATAAATTATCTATCAATTTTATTGTGAAAGCAGCATTTGACGAGCCTGCACCCAAACCCGTACCGAAAGGAATTTTTTTATATAAAACAATTTTTACAGGATCAATTTTATATTTTACTGCCATTAAATTATAGGCTTTATAACATAAATTATCTTCGGTAGAACAATCTATTTTTAAACCTAAATTTATCAACTCAAATTTTGAAGAATGTAATACTTCAACCATATCGCAATACTGAATCGGATACATTAGACTATCAATATTATGATACCCGTCAGCACGCTTTGATACAATATTTAAACCTATATTTATTTTACAATTAGAAAAAGCAATCATCTTATTTTTGCAAAAATAGTTTTTTTTACAAAAATATTTGTTTTTTACCTCAATTCTTGTTTATTTTGTAAAAAAAAATGTATTCAGATTATAAGAATTTTTTAGACAAAGAAATTGCTGACATAAAAGCAGCAGGTCTCTATAAAGGAGAAAGAATTATTGTATCACCTCAAGGTGCTGAAATAAAATTAGAAAACGGAAAAACCGCTCTAAATTTTTGTGCTAACAACTATCTAGGTTTAGCAAACAATAAAGAATTAATTAATGCTGCAAAAGAAGCTTTAGAAACTCACGGTTATGGAATGGCATCTGTGCGTTTTATTTGCGGTACAGGCGATTTGCATAAAAAACTAGAAAAATCTATCGCAGACTTTTTTGGTACAGAAGATACTATTCTTTATGCTGCATGCTTTGATGCTAACGGTGGTGTTTTTGAACCTCTTCTTGGAGAACAGGATGCGATTATTTCTGATTCCCTAAATCACGCTTCAATTATTGACGGCGTACGTCTTTGTAAAGCAAAACGGTTCCGTTATGAAAATGCAAATATGGAAGATTTGAAAAATCAACTTCAAGCAGCTAAAGACTGTCGTTTTAAATTAATTGTTACCGATGGAGTATTTTCTATGGATGGAAATGTTGCCCCATTAGATAAAATTCATAAACTTGCAAACGAATACAATGCTATGGTTATGGTTGACGAATCTCACTCTGCCGGCGTTGTTGGAAAAACAGGTCGCGGTGTTACAGAACATTACAATTTAAGAGGACAAATAGAAATCATTACTGGAACATTAGGAAAAGCTTTCGGTGGTGCTATCGGTGGTTTTACTACAGGAAAAAAAGAAATCATTGACATGCTTCGTCAACGCTCACGTCCTTATCTTTTCTCTAACTCTATTCCACCTCTTGTTGCTGCTGCAGGTATTAAAATGGTTGAAATCATGAAAAACACCAATACACTTCAAGATAAATTGCACAAAAATACTGAATATTTTATGAGCAAAATGACAAAGTTGGGATTTGATATTAAACCAACCGCTTCTGCAATTTGTGCTGTAATGTTATATGATGCAAAATTATCACAAGATTTTGCTGCAGAACTTCAAAATGAAGGTATTTTCGTTACCGGTTTCTATTTCCCTGTTGTTCCAAAAGGATTAGCAAGAATTAGAGTTCAACTTTCTGCCGCTCACGAAATCGAACACCTCGACAAAGCTATTGCAGCTTTCGAAAAAATAGGTAAAAAACTTGGCGTTATTAAATAATTAATATTAATTGAATAATAAAGGCTGACTAGTTTTTTAGTCAGCCTTTATTTTTTGTCTTTATTTTAATTACTATTAATCATAAAAAAAACGCTCATTACTGAGCGTTTTTATATATTATTTAAACTTCTTTAAATATTATTAAGCTTCGTCTTTTACACCGAACATTTGATTTATTTCGTTTTGATAACGTGACAAAACCAAACCACGTTTTACTTTTAATGTTGGAGTAAGTACTTCTGTAAGTTGTGACCATTCGTCAGAAATCAAAACAAAACGTTTTATCTTTTCTGTATCACCAAAAAACGCATTGTACTTGTCAACTTCTTTTACTATCCTCTTATAAACAACTTCATTTTTAATAATATCAACAGGATTAGTATATTCTATGTCATGACGAGAACACCATTCTTTTAGGAACTCAAAAGAAGGAGATATTAAAGCTGCAGCAAATTTTTGATTTTCTCCAACTACAACAATATTTTCAATGAATGCAGATTCAGAGAATTTTTCTTCAATTAATTGCGGATTTACATATTTTCCGAAAGATGTTTTGAAGAGGTTCTTTTTTCTACCAGTTAGTACTAATTGTCCTTTTTCGGTAAATTTACCTAAATCTCCCGTATGGAACCAACCTTCACTATCAATAACCTGCTTTGTTAATTCCTCATCTTTGTAATAGCCCATCATAACATTATGACCACGACAACATACTTCACCACAGTCACTAATTTTAACCTCTACTCCTGGTAAAGGGAACCCAACTGTTCCAGCTTCTCTACCATAAGGCAAACGACAGCTAACTGCAACAACCGGAGATGTTTCCGTCAAACCATAACCTTCAAAAACAGGCATTCCAATTGCAGAGAAAAAAGATGCCAATCTCGGTTGAATGCTTGCTGCACCCGATACAACTATATCAAAATTACCTCCAATCCCTTTTCTTATGTTTGAATAAACCAACTTATCGGCAATTTTAAATCTAAAATTATACCACCATGATCTTTCTTTATCAACAATTTTATATTTTCTTGCCAAACGAACAGCCCAATAAAAAATCCTCCTTTTTATAAATGGTAATTTTTGTCCGTTTGAATATATTTTATCGTAAAATTTTTCTAAAACACGAGGAACTGCTGTCATCATTGTAGGACAAACCTCCTTAATATCACTCGCGAGGGTACCCAAATTTTGTGCATAATAAATTGACATACCCAAATATTGGTACAAAAAAACCAACACTCGTTCATAAGCATGGCATAAAGGCAAAAAACTAAATGCACGTTTTGACCATTTTGCAGGTGTGTCTTGTAGATTTAAAAACTGATTTACCAAATTACTATGAGAGAGCATTACTCCCTTTGGAGTTCCTGTAGTTCCCGAAGTATATATTATGGTAGCACAATCGCTAGATTTAACATTTATCTTACGTATGTGTAATTCTTCTTCATTAATATTTTCTTTACCTATCTTAATAAATTCATCTAAACAAGAAAATTCTTCTCTTTTAGCAAAAGTATAAACTGTTTGTAAGGAAGGAGTAGAAGGCAAAATATCGGAAATTTTATGAACAACTTCAGATCCTTCAACAAAAGCAATCTTGGCTTCACAATTAGTAAATATATACTGATAATCACTTGCAGATATTGTTGGATAAATTGGAACAGATATAGCACCGATTTGCATAATTGCCATATCGATAAAATTCCACTCTGGACGATTATTAGCAATAATAGCAACCTTATCGTTAGGTTGAATACCTGATTTTATTAATGCGTAACTAATATAATTAACATTTTCAAGATATTGTTTTGGAGAATACTCTACCCAACTGCCATTTTGCTTTCTGGCTAATGCTACTTCTAAATCTGGATAATCCTCTCTATATTTTTCTAGTATATCAAAAACTCGTTTTATTTCCATTTAAAAATATTTGACTACAAAGGTCGTAATTTTTTTAAATATTTTCTCCATTTTTTTGAGTTTTACACAAAAATTTGCTTTTTTTGACGAAATTCCTATATATTGACGAAATTTCTTATTTGTATTTGAATTTTAACTAATATTGACGAAATTTTACGTTTTTGTATATTTTATGACATAAAATAATATAATTTCTTACATATTTTTGTGTATTTTTTTTAAATACGGGTCGATTTTCTTGAAAATTCATTTTAGAGGATTAATAATCGAAAATGATTTTGCATGAAAATATTTAATGATAATAAATTAGCTTATGTCTGATATAAAAAGAATAGAAGCTAATTCCTAAAGAAAGGAATATATCAATAAATATTTAATACGATTATTAATAACTAAATGTGGTTAGTAAAAAAAAAGAGTTAATAAATAATATATACCTAATTATCGTAACATTACTTTTAAACTCTTTTCCACAACCTTCACATTGATTTCTTGGCCCATTTCCACACAGTCACCATCAATATTAACAATTCCAGGGTTTTCTCTGATAACAGTAATTTCATTGCACTGAAAGCTATCAATAAAAACACTTTTATCGGCATGTCCTAAAAAAACACGCACAGAAGAAAATGGTGCAGCAACTATTGGAAAGGGTTTTATTGTCGTCACATCCATTAAAGCATCGAAACAACTAGCATGAGGCGCTATTTTAAATTTATATCCAAACTGATTTGAATTGGCAAATACAATCGAAAAAATCTCTGCCTCTAGATTATGATTTTCATATAATATCTTGATTTTCTCAGGTTTAAATGATAAATACTCGCTAATCATAGATTTAAAATACGCCAAGAAGCCTCGTTGAGAGGTTAAAGAATAACTATGAGCAACATTTGCATCAAAGCCGATTCCAGCGATAGATACTACAACTCTGCCGTTTACATTCAACGTGTCCATGATTTTAGTATTTTTCTTCTGTATCATTGTCAAAGCAGACTTAACATCAAAAGGAATTCCCAATGAATGAGCCAATCCATTACCAGAACCGCTAGGAATGATACCCAAAGCAACATCGGTATTTATCAACTCTTTAGCAACTTCATTAATACTACCGTCGCCACCCGAAACAACAACATATTTATATCCATCTAAGACAGCTTCCTTAGCTAAAACAGAAGCATGACCGGAATATTTAGAATATTTTATTTCTCCCGATATCTTTTTTTTTCGCAACTGTTTAACAATCTCAGAACGTATCTTACGTCTGAGATTCTTATGAACTCCACTTATCGGATTTAAAATAAACAATATCTCATCATTCATCCTACAAAATTATTCATGTAAAAATAACACTATTTATCATTTTTTTAATAAATAATCATCATATTTTACAAAAATGTATTATATTTACATAAAAATATGAAGAAGGTATTTTTTCTAACTATTCTTTTGAATATTGGTATTTTCAGCTCAGTTTTTTCTCAAAAAAAATGGACTTTAAACAGTTGTATTAATTATGCAATAGAAAATAATTTTCAAATTAAAAATCAAATACTCTCAAACAAAATTTCCGACAATAATTTATTGCAATCAAAATTGGATTTATTGCCAAACTTAAATGCTGGAGTTAACGAAAATTTTGTTTTTGGCAGAAGTATTGACCCTTACACCAATGATTTTTCATCAGAAAATTATAACTCAGCAAATTTTCAAATTTCTTCTTCTTTAACTCTATTTGACGGATTACAAAAAATTAACTCAATAAAAAAATCGAAACTAACAAAACAACAAGGAGAATATAATCTTCAACTTACAAAGAAAAATATTACAATTACAATAGTTTCTGCATATCTTAATGTCTTATATGCCAACGATTTACTTAAAGTTGCCAGACAACAAAGAAAAATTACTGAAGAACAACTAGATCAGATTACAAAAAAAGTTGAAGCAGGAAAACTATCCATGCAAAACCAATACGACGGCGAAGCACAATTAGCAAACGAAGAACTTAATATTGTATCGGCAGAAAGCCAACTATCGTCAGCAAAATTAATTTTAGCACAATTACTTGAAATTGAAGATTACACAAATTTTGAAATTGAAATTCCAGATAGTACAAAATTGTCAATTCAAGACGAATTATTTTCAGTAGAAGATATATATAATTCTGCTGTAAATAATATGCCGGAAATAAAAGCATCTGAAATTAACATGGAAATCGCCGAAAAAGGGCTAGATATCTCACGTGGCGGATTTTACCCTCGTTTGTCGGTTTCAGCATCTTTCGGAACAGGATATTCAAGTGCACAACAAATGATAGATAACATTATCTACGGACCTGCACAAAATACAGGTGCTTTCGTTACTGACATGAATGGTAATGTTCTTAATGTTTTTCAAAATTCTTTTGATTACACATATAAAAAACAAAGTTTCAAAAACCAAATAAAAGACAACGCAAGTACTTCGGTGGGGATAAGTTTAAATATTCCGATTTTTAATTCATACTCAGTAAATACCCAAGTTCAAAATTCTAAAATATTGATAGAACAAAGTAAAATTGAAATAGAGCAGAGTAAAAAAGAATTACTAAAAACAATACAGCAATCACATTCTGACGCTCAAATGGCTCTAAATAAATACATTGCCACCGAAAAATCATTAAAAGCTACAAAAATAAGTTTTGATTTTTCACAAGAACGATACAATCAAGGTTTATTAAATATTACAGACTATAATATCTCAAAAAATAATTTAAGTAAAGCAGAAATTGAATTATTAAAGGCAAAGTATGACTTTATATTCAAACAAAAAATTCTTAATTACTATTTGGGAAAGGAAATAAATTTTTAGTGTTATGGCAAAAAAAAATAAGAAAAAAATTATCATAATAGTTATTGTTGCTTTTATAGTAGCAATTGTTGCATTAATTGTATTAAAAAAGACAAATGTTATTTCATCTAATAAACTTCAATTAGTAAGTACTGAAATAGCCACAAAAAGAACAATAATAGAAAAAGTTACTGCCAGCGGAAAAATTCAACCGGAAACAGAAATCAAATTAAGTCCAGATGTATCAGGAGAAATTGTTGAATTATACGTAAAAGAAGGTGATGCAGTAAAAAAAGGAGATTTATTATTAAAAATTAAACCCGACCTATATGAATCAGCATTAGAAAGAAGCGTTGCTGCAGGAAATTCATCCTCAGCAAACTATAGTAACAATCTAGCACGATTAGAACAAATAAAAGCACAATTTATTCAAACAGAATCAAATTATAAAAGAGATAGATCTTTATTTGATAAAGGAGTTATTTCGCAATCTGAGTTTGAAAGTTCTCAAGCAGCCTACAAAATGGGACTTGCAGATATAAAAGCTGCAGAAGCAAGTGTGAACGCAGCCAATTTTTCAATAATAAGTGCACAAGCATCAATACGTGAAGCAAAAGAAAACCTTCAAAAAACTACCATATTCGCTCCTAGTGATGGAACAATTTCTCAACTTAACGTTGAAAAAGGAGAACGCGTTGTTGGTACTGAAATGATGGCCGGAACAGAAATGATGCGAATTGCAAATCTAGACGTTATGGAAGTTATTGTTGATGTTAGCGAAAACAGTATCATAAAAGTAAAACTAAACGACAGTGCAGACGTAGAAGTTGATGCTTATCTAAATAGAAAATTCAAAGGTATTGTTACCGAAATAGCAAATTCAGCCAATAATTCTGCCTCAGCTTCTGTTGACCAAGTTACGAATTTCAAAGTAAAAATTAGATTACTCTTGGAATCATATCAAGACCTTATTGATGCAGGAAAAAAATATCCGTTCAGACCTGGAATGTCCGCTACTGTTGATATTCATACCAAAACAACAAAAGACGTTATCTCTGTTCCTCTTCAATCAGTAACAGCAAGAACAATAACCGACAGTATCAAAAGAATAGATGAACAAAAAGAAGTTGTTTATATATATAAGGATGGTAAAGCAATACAGAAAAATGTAGTTGTAGGTATTCAAGATGCAAATTTTATTCAAATAGTTGAAGGAATTGAAGAAAAAGAAGAAGTAATTTCTGCTCCTTATAATATGATTTCTAAAATACTATTTGACGGCATGCAAGTTAAAAAAGCAAAAAAAGAAGAACTATTTAAGAACAAAGAAAAATAATATGGCTCTAATAAAATCCATTTCAGGAATAAGAGGAACAATCGGAGGCAATGTAGGCGATAACCTAACACCAATTGACTTAGTAAAATTCACCTCAGCATTTGCATTATTTATTAAAGAAAAAAATCCAAATAAAGAAAATTTTCAAATAGTTGTCGGTAGAGACGCACGGATATCAGGCGAAATGGTTCAATCGTTTGTAAATATGACAGTTAGATCATTTGGATACGAAGTAATTTCAATTGATTACGCAACAACACCAACAACCGAAATGGCAGTTATCCATGGGAAATATGATGGAGGTATTATTATTACCGCTAGCCATAATCCTATAAATTGGAATGCTCTAAAATTATTAAACGAAAAAGGAGAATTTTTATCTCAAAAAGATGGCGAAAGAATTTTAGAATTATCACAAGAAAGTAATATTGTTTTCCCTAAGACAAATATTTTAAAAGACATATCTAAATTCCAAGTTAAAGGATCAAAGGATATTTCTGCATTAGAATGCCACGTAGAAGAAATTCTAAAATTAAAATATCTAAAAGAAATCCTCTGCGAAAACAAAACAAAAAAATTCTTGTCAAATATCAGAATAGCAGTTGATTGCATAAATTCTGTAGGTTCAATATCTGTTCCATTTTTATTAATGCAATTAGGTGTAGACAAAAAAAATATTGTTTTGTTAAATAACGATTTAAGCGGAAATTTTGCACATAACCCTGAACCTATTCCAGAAAATTTAACAGACATTTCAAGAGCAGTTGTAGAAAATAAATGTGATATCGGTTTTGCAGTAGATCCAGATGTTGACAGACTTGCCATTGTTTCAGAAGACGGCTCATTCTTTGGCGAAGAATATACTCTAGTTGCATGTGCAGACTATGTTTTATCAAAAAACAAAGGGAATCTTGTTTCAAATTTATCATCATCAAGAGCATTAAGAGACATTGCCGAAAAATATAATGTAGAATACAATGCCGCCGCTGTTGGAGAAGTAAATGTGGTTGAAAAAATGAAATCAACTAATTCCATTATAGGAGGCGAAGGCAATGGAGGCGTTATTCTTCCAGAACTTCACTACGGTAGAGATGCACTTGTGGGAATTGCTTTGTTTCTTGCACTTCTATCCGAAAAGAATCAAAAAGTATCTGAACTAAGAAAAACATATCCAAACTACTGTATTTCTAAAAACAAAATAGAACTCAACGATAAAATAAATATTGAGAAAATTTTTGAAGAAATTATATATAAGTATAGTAATGAGACTATTACAACTATAGATGGTGTAAAAATAGACTTTCTAAAAAACAAAGAATGGGTTCATTTGCGTAAGTCAAATACAGAACCAATAATCAGAATATATGCAGAAAGTGCAGACGAAAAAAAAGCAAATATCTTAGCAAAAAATATTATTGAGGAAATTAACAAAATAATAAAGCAATGAAAAAAATGATTTTTTTTATTGTAATATCCTCATTGTTTGCTCTTGCTTGCAACAATACTACTCCACAAGAAGAAAAAAATAACGTTTCATTTGTGAAATATGCAGAAAATTTTTCCATCGACACAACAAACGACGGATATTGTATTTCAACAAAAAACCGCTTCGATAATTCATTTTCACAAAAATATTATCTTAGCCGTAACAATATTAAAAACGGGGAAGAAAACAAGATTCATATCCCTGTAAAGAAAATAATTTGCCTATCTACAACTCATTGTGCCTTTATAAGAACGCTATCCGAAGAAAATTCCATTTTAGGAATTAGTGGAACAAAATATATATATGATAGCACAATTAACAAAAAAATTGAACAAGGAGAAATTATTGAAGTGGGATATGAAAATCAAATTAACTATGAAAAAATCATTTCACTAAAACCCGATATTATTTTTGCATACGCTGTTGACAATAATAGTACTGCGACATTAGAAAAATTGAATGCTTCTAATATTCCAATAATATACGTTTCAGAATTTATTGAAACGCAACCTCTTGGCAGAACTGAATGGATAAAATTTTTCGCTTGTTTTTACGACAAATTACCAGAAAGTACAATCTTTTTTGATAGTGTGTCAAATAATTACAATTCAATAAAAAAGCTTGTAAGCGAAAATGTTGAAAAGAAGCCAAAAGTAATCACAGGACTTCCCTATAAAGGAACTTGGTGGTTGCCTTCAAAATCATCTTTTTTCGCGAATTTTCTCTCTGATGCTGGTGCAGATTATTTATTTAACAGAGAAAGCAAAAATAACGAAAGCATGCCGATATCATTAGAAAATGTTTTTGATATTGCAAAAGAAGCTGATTTTTGGTTAAATCCGAACGATTGTTATACAAAAAAAGATATTTTAAACGTTGACCAGAGAATAAAAAACTTTGACGTTTTCAACAAAGCAAAAATTTACAATAATTTCAAACGAACAAATAAAAACGGAGGATGTGACTTTTGGGAATCAGGGATTGTACACCCGGACATAATTCTTAACGACCTCGTTAGTATTTTCTATAATAAAAACGATGAACTGATTTATTACTTTGAAGTAAAATAAAAATATGTTAGAGCACAAAGGTATAATAACAAAAATTGAAAACAGAACTGCGACAATTAACATTGAAGTAGAATCGGCATGTGCCTCTTGCCACGCAAAAGGAATGTGCACATCATTAGATAAAGGTACAAAACAAATATTTGCACAAATAGATAATGATGAATTTGAAGTAGGAGAAACCGTAAATGTAACAATAAAAGAATCGACTGGAATAAAAGCAGTAATACTTGCATACTTTTTCCCATTTATTATACTTACAACAACATTAATACTAGTATTACATTTCAGCAAATCAGAAGCTTTAGCCGGAATATTATCCATAGCAACATTACTTCCTTATTATTTTGTATTGTACCTTTTACGCAAAAAAATCAATAAAAAATTTGTAATTTACCTAAAAAAATATTATATTTATAAAAATTTTTTATGAGTCAAATAGTTTATATAAAAGGCAGAGAAGTACTAGATTCTCGTGGTAATCCTACAGTAGAAGCAGAAGTTTACACAGCATCAGGAGCATTTGGAAAAGGAATAGTACCAAGTGGAGCATCAACAGGTGTTCACGAAGCAGTAGAACTTCGTGATCAAGACAAATCAAGGTTTTTAGGTAAAGGTGTACTTCACGCAGTTAGAAACGTAAATACTACAATTTTTGAAGCATTAAAAGGCGTTGAAGTTGATGACCAGCAAACTATAGATCGAATTATGATAGAGTTAGACAAAACTCCAAATAAAATGAGTTTAGGAGCAAATGCAATTCTTGCTGTTTCTATGGCATGTGCACAAGCAGCAGCACAAGAACACGGATTGCCTCTTTATTCTTATATCGGTGGTATCAATGCAAAAACTCTTCCAATTCCAATGATGAACATCCTTAATGGCGGTCAACACGCCGACAATAAGGTTGATATTCAAGAATTTATGATTATGCCAGTAGGTGCTGATACATTTCGCGAAGCACTTAGAATGGGAACAGAAATTTTCCACAATTTAAAATCTGTTCTTAAAAAAGCAGGCTATTCTACTAACGTAGGTGATGAAGGCGGATTCGCTCCAAACTTAAACTCAAACGAAGAAGCCGTAGAATTTATTCTTCAAGCTATTAAACAAGCAGGGTATGAAGCAGGAAAAGACGTTTTTATCGCTCTTGACGCAGCAGCTTCCGAATTCTATAACAATGATAAGAAAAAATACATTTTCGAATCTAATGGTAAAGAAATGAATAGCGCCGAAATGGTTGAATATTGGAGAAATTGGATTGAAGATAAAAAATATCCTATCATTTCTATTGAAGACGGAATGGCAGAAGATGATTGGGACGGATGGAAATTGTTAACAGATAAAATTGGACATAAAGTTCAACTCGTAGGAGATGACCTATTTGTTACTAACGTTACAAGACTAGAAGAAGGTATTAAGAAAAATACTGCAAATTCAATTCTTATCAAATTAAATCAGATTGGTACAGTTTCTGAAACGATTGCCGCCATTGAATTAGCAAAATTAAACGGTTACACTTCTATTATAAGTCACCGTTCAGGTGAAACAGAAGATGTTTTTATTGCTGATTTAGCAGTTGCTCTTAACACCGGACTTATTAAAACAGGTTCAGCTTCTCGTACCGACAGAATAGCAAAATATAATCAACTAATGAGAATTGAAGAAGCACTTGGTGATAATGCTTATTATTTAGGCAAAAACTTCAAATTTATAAAATAATATAAATTTATACTTAAAAAAAAGCTACAAGAAATTGTAGCTTTTTTTATGTATATTGGTTTTTAATATAAAAACAAATAGGTATTATTTGATTAAATCTCAAATTTGATAATAAAAAAAGGAAAAATTAACGAAGATTTTTTTTATGGACAATTTTTTGATGAACAAAAGATAATGCTCGACTTATCTTTTCCCAATCTGTTAAATAGTATAAAGCAAAAAAAACTGAAAGAATCGACACTACCTGTATTCTGTACATAAACCAATAATGCAAATAAACGGCATTAGGCAATAAAATGTAATATAAATATGGAGCTATTCCAATTAATAATAAAATAACTGCCAGTTTAATTCCTTTTTTTCTAAAGAAGAATGCAGAAAGTAGTACCAATACTGAAAGTATAACAGAAATGAAAGTAAGAGATAAACCCATAAAGTTTCTATCTATACTGTCTAATATCGTGATTTTTTCTTCACCAACATTTTGACTCGCCCTCATTGTCATAGCATATAAAGCTTCTCCAAAACTATCATAATCGGTGAATATCGCTGTAAGTCCCCACTTTGCAACCCAAGACAATAAGAAAGAAAAACACCACAAAATAGAAAACAATGCAATATTTTTAAATAGTTCTTTGAAACTACTCTTATTATATAATACTAAATATGTAATTAAAGGAATTCCTAAAGATGCTACAGGTACAGTATTGAAATCCAAATACTGAGTCAAAGCACCAAAAACAAAAAATAGCATTGGCAACATTTTAGATTTGTTTTCAGGAATTAGAAGTATGAGAATTGAAAGAAAAAAAGCAACATCAAAACCTATACTAAGTTGCATGCTAAATTGCGTTGTAAAAAAATTTATTGCTAATAACGAGAACAAAAATAAGAAAGAGACTTTCATTTCGGTTTTTTTATACAACAGTAAAAGCAATGATAATAATAAAAAAGAAGAAATTGCCCAATAAAACCAACGAATTGAATAATAATTTCCAAAACCCAATAAAAATCGTTGAATAAAGGTATTACCATTCCAATATCTTGAATGATTTTGCTCAAAACCTGTAGATTTACCTGCAACTAAATCATTTATATCTTCATAGCGAAAAAAATTTCCTCGCTTCCAAAATGGGCATAGCAAAGCAGATTCTATAGGCTTGTCTCGATTTATTAAATAATTTTTTTCGAGTAAAACAATCTCGGCAAAACTATCAAAAGCATAATATTTCTGATCATATATTATATGTTCCGAAAGATCCTCTTTTTCTCTTTCAAACATTGGAATAGATTTAATAATATTTTGTTGAATTCGCCAATTAGGCAAAAGACATGCTAATACCGAAAAAGAAAAAAACAATGCTATTAAAGCAATAAACACTATAAAATATTTCAAAAATAATCTGACAATTCTCATTTAATAGTTTTTTATAAATTTAATACTATTTATGTAATTTTAATTCTTTTTTTTCATCGTACAAATAGATATCAAATTACAAGTATCGCATTTTGGATTTCTTGCAGTGCAAGTATTCCTGCCAAATAAAATTAGCCAATGATGTGCATCGGGTATAATATCTTTGGGAATATTTCTTACAAGCTCTCGTTCTGTCTGTAAAAGTGTTGCCTCCTTTGAAACAAGTCCCAAACGCTTGGAAACACGGAAAACATGCGTATCTACAGGCATTTTTGGTTCTCTAAATAAAACACTAAGAATTACATTTGCAGTTTTTCGTCCTACACCAGGCAATATAAGTAAATCTTCAAAAGAAATTGGCACAACTCCTTTGTATTTTTCAGTAATTATTTTAGAAGTCTGAATTAAATAATTTGCTTTTGAATTTGGATAAGTACAAGAACTAATTAACTGAAAAATTTCCTCATTCGTGGCTTGACTCATTTTTTCAGCATCTGGATATTTCTCAAATAATTTTTCCGTAATAATATTTACGCGTTTGTCAGTACATTGAGCAGACAAAATCACTGCGATTAGCAATTGAAAGGCTGTGGAAAAATTCAATTCGGTTCCAACAATCGGCATAGTTTCGGCAAAATATTTCAATGCTATTTTATATCGTTGTTTCTTTGTCATAATATCAAAAAATTAATTTTTTTCTCTTTGCCGAATCTATAATTATCTCAGCGCAATTGTCAATACCAAAGTAACTTGTATTTAAACACAAATCATAAGAAGAACTATCACCCCATTTTTTATCTGTATAATAATTATAAAAATTTTCTCTTTTTTTGTCTGATCTTTCGATAAGTGCTTTAGCTTTTTGCTCGCTTATATTTCGACTTTCTGCAATTCTTCGTATTCTATCATCTAAATCGGCGGTTAAAAAAACATTTAAACAATTTTTGTTATCACGGAGAATATAATCGGCACAACGGCCAACAAAAATTGCAGATTGTTTTTTAGCGATGTCTTCAATAATTTCGCTCTGAATTTTAAATAAAGATTCTCCACTTAAATAATTATTATTATTCCATATTTCAGATTCTACAGTAGTACGAAGAGAAAATAAACGACCCAAAAAATCAAATTTCTTTTTTTCATCAGATTCTGAAAAAAAATTTTCACAAATACCACTTTTTTGTGCAGCAATATTTAAAATATTTTTATCAAAATACTCTATATTTAATTTTTTTGCTATTAAATCAGCTACAAGAAGACAACCACTTCCAAATTGGCGACCAATATTTATAATAAAATAATTTCCCATAATCCTGTAAATTAAGATTTTAATTTTTTAAACTGAGCTATCAATAAGATTAAAGTTAGTATTGTAGAAAAGAGGTCGGAAAGCGGAAGGCTCAACCATATTCCAATAATACCCCAAAAATTAGGAAGAATAATTAAAAATGGAATAAGAAAAATTACTTGGCGAGTTAATGACAGAAAGATAGCTTTTTTTGCCTTTCCAATACTTTGAAAGAAAGTTGAAGCAACCATTTGAAAGCCGATAATTGGGAAACAAATAAATACGTATCGTAAGCCTTCAACCGTAAGATTAATAAGGTTAACATCATCAGTAAAAAATGAAGCTATAGTCCTTGGAAACAGCTGAACAACTACGAAGCCTGTAATCATTACTACTGTGGCAAAAATAATAGCAATAAAAAGTACTCTTGAAACTCTTTTATAGAGTTTTGCACCATAATTATATCCTGCGATAGGTTGCATACCTTGATTAAGTCCAAAAACTATTAGAACAAATAAAAATGAAATTCGGTTAACAATACCATAGGCACCCACAGCCAAATCTCCGCCATGACGAACCAATCCTTTATTAATTAGAATTACAATAACACAAGAAGCTAAATTCATTAAAAAAGGGGCCATTCCAATAGAAAAAATATCCTTACAAATCTTCAAATTAAATTTGAAAATAGTTTTTTTAATACGAATTTCATTTTTTTTATCAAGGAATAAAATGATTTGCCAAATCATCACAATCGATTGAGATATTACTGTTGCCATAGCACTACCCTTAATTCCTAATCCAAATTTGAAGATAAACAAAGGATTTAAGATCAAATTCAGAATAACGGAAGCAATAGTTGCATACATAGCAATCATAGGTCTCCCGAGCGAACGTAATAGAGCATTTAAACCCAAATACAAATGAGTAACGACATTACCCAAAAGAATAACAAACATAAAATCATGAGCATAAGGCAATGTTTGTTCAGTAGCTCCAAAAAACATCAACAGAGGATCAAGAAAAATCAGCATTATTATTGTAAATAAAATACCGATTGAAACATTTAGCATCAAGACATTACCAAGAATTTTATTGGCAGCAGAATAATCTTTTTGCCCCAGTCTTAACGACATAATAGCAGCACCTCCTGCACCAACCAAAGAGCCAAAAGCCGCAGCCAAGTTCATCAGAGGGAAAGTTATTGCCAAACCAGAAATAGCCATTGCTCCGGCACCATGTCCAATAAAAATGCTATCAGTAATGTTATAGAGCGCAGAAGCAACCATAGCAATAATTGCAGGAACAGAATAAATAAGTAACAATTTACCGATTTTTTCTTCACCCAAACGCAAAATAGAATTATTATTTACATTATCGCTTTTCATAATTATATTTTAGAGGAAGATTTTACAAACATTTGAGAAAAAATAACTCCTATAACAATAATTGAAATTCCAATAATCTTTTTCAAATCTATTTCTTCTCCAAATAGAAAAAATGATATTAACAAGGTAAATACGGGAATTGAGTTAGTAAAAACACTTGTCCTGGCGATCGTCAGATGTCGCAAGCCATGCATATAAAAAATAAATGCAAAGGAAGAAGCAAAAATTCCTAAATAAGCAATATTGAGAATAGCGTTAAAATCAAATTCTTTCTGCAACAATTCTTTACCTTCAAAAATCAATAACAATGGCAAAAAGAAAAGCATCCCAAAAATATTTTGCCACATAGTTACATTGAAAACCGAATAACGAGTGTCGATTTTTTTAATCATCACACTATAGCCATTTGCAGCAATTATTGATAAAAAAACTAACAAAAGTCCTTTCCAGGAAACTTGCAATTGAAAATTAACATCAAACACCAAAACAATAATTCCGATTATAGAAATAACTATACCGATAATATTTGAGAGGACTAAACGTTCTTTTAAAAACACGTAAGCAACAAAAGGAGTAAAAAGAGGGATAATAGAAATTAGCACAGACGTGGTTGAGGGGTCTAAATATTTAAGGGAATTAGTTTCACCTAAAAAATAAAGAAACGGCTCAAAGAAGGCTAGAATAAGGAATACAGGAATGTCTTTAAGTCGAGGAAATTGAATTTTTTTAACAATAAGTAAAATAACGAATAAGAAAATTGAAGATATAAGTAGTCTTGAAAAAATAATTGTAAAAGGGTCATAATACTTCAATGCTTCCTTCGCCCATATGAAAGAACTTCCCCAAAAAAGCATTGAAAATGACAATAAGAGATATACTATAGAAATTTTTGAAAAAAAATTTTTCACTTATTTAAAAAATTAATGCAAAAATAACTAAAAAATACTAATTTTGTAAAATTTATGAAAAAAATAATAGACCCTATAAAGAAAGATTTATTACTTGCTGAACTTACGGAAGACAAATTCTTGCGTAAACCTAATTATGGCAGTTATGAGATTTATCTTTTTGACGGACGTACATCACCAAACTTGATGAAAGAACTTGGCAGACTTCGAGAAATAACATTTCGAAGAGCTGGAGGCGGAACAGGTCTATCAGTAGATATTGACAAATACGACCTATCTAATGATCCATACTTGCAATTAATTTTGTGGGATCCTGAGGAAAAAGAAATTGTTGGCGGGTATCGTTATATTTTAGGAGAGTCTGTTTTAGACAATCCCAAAGAAAAATTAGCGACATCTCACCTATTCGACTTTTCCGAAAATTTTTTAAAAAACTATTTACCATATACTATAGAATTAGGACGTTCTTTTATTCAGCCAAACTATCAGCCACGGCATAATACAAAAAAAGGACTTTTTGCTCTAGACAATTTATGGGACGGGTTAGGTGCCTTAATGATTGAATATTCTTTTGTGAAATTCTTCTTCGGAAAAGTTACAATGTATCACACTTTTAACGTTGAAGCAAGAAATTACATATTAACACTTTTACAAACTTATTTCCCTGATAAAGAAAATCTTATTACAGCAAAAAATCCTATTATTATTGATTACAATAAATATAATTCTGCCTTTTTGGGCGATAATTATTCTGCAGATTACAAAACGCTGATAAAAATATTAAAAAGATTTGACGAGAGGATTCCTCCACTAATCAATGCATATATGAATTTATCGCATAATTTAGTATTTTTTGGCACAATTGAAAACGATGAGTTTGGCAGTGTTGAAGAAACTGGAATCTTAGTTGATATTGCTGAAATGTATAATTCTAAAAAAGACAGACACGTAAAATCATACGAAAGAATAATAAAAATCTTTGAATTATTCCCAAGAACTACAAAACTCTTTGATTTTTAATTTTTTTTCTGACAAATAAATATTATTTTTGCAAAAAAAATGAAAATTAATAAAATTGCTGAATTAATTGACGGACAAATACGGACAAATAATGAGAAGACATTCATTAATGATGAGTTCGTAAATGCTTTTTCTTCTGATTTAATGAGCGATGTCTTAAGGATTACTTCCAATGGCACTATATTAATTACAGGATTATGCAACATCCAAACTATCAGAACTGCTGAAATGGCAGAAATTCATTTAATTATTCTCGCAAGACAAAAAATTGCTGATGAATCCATGATATCTTTGGCAGAAGAAAATTCAATAGCAATTATTGAAACCGAATATAGCGTATTTAAAGTAAGCGGACTCCTATATAACGCAGGTATAAGCCCAATTTATTAATATGGAATATTTTTGTGACATCGAAAAAGGAGATTTTGTTCGTGCAGGAAAAGCTTCCAGTGATGTAAAAAAAATCCTGAAACAATTAGATATTGATCCAAATATTATTAAAAGAATTGTTGTGGCTCTTTTTGAAGCTGAAATAAACGTTGTTGCTCATGCCGAAAAAGGAACTGTTTATGCCAATATTGATAAAGAAAAAATTAGAATAACCATTAAAGACGAAGGTCCAGGGATTCCTAATGTTGATTTAGCAATGCAAGAAGGGTTCTCAACGGCATCACAAAAAGTACGTGAAATGGGATTCGGTGCAGGTATGGGATTACCAAATATCAAAAAAAATACTGACGAATTTCACATTAAAACAAAAATAGGAGAAGGTACTACATTAGAACTGTTAGTCTTTCTCCAATAATAAAACAATAAAAATAATTAATATGAATTGTTCTGTCATAGCTTCCGTATATAATGAAGAATTAGGAATAGAAATGTTTTATAAAGAAACAAGTAAAATTTTAAGTTCTCTTTCTATCAAATATGAACTTATATTTGTTAATGACGGCAGCAAAGATAATAGTCTAAAAATTCTGGAAAAAATTGCCGAAGAAGATAAAAATATAAAAATAATTTCATTTTCAAGAAACTTCGGACACGAAGCAGCAATGATTGCCGGAATTGACAATTCTACCGGTGACGCCATTATTTGCTTAGACAGCGACTTGCAACACCCACCCTCTCTATTCCCTGAAATGCTCAAAAAATATCAGGAAGGATACGAAATTATTAATATGACGAGGACGTCAAGAAAAGATGCAAACTTTATTTCTAAAATAAATTCCAAACTTTTCTACAAATTTTTAAATTCTATTTCTTCAATAAAAATTGAAGAAAATGCTTCAGATTTTTTTCTTATTTCAAAAAATGTTGCAAATATCATCAGAACAAATTTCCGAGAAAGAACAAGATTCTTGCGCGGAATTATTCAACTTATAGGATTTAACAAAACAACATTAAAATATGAAGCTCCCAAAAGAATTGCTGGTAAAAGCCATTATTCTTTTATAAAATTAGTAAAATTATCTCTCACCGCGATTTCGTCTTTCTCGAAGTTGCCATTACAACTTGGAATTATTGTAGGACTGATATTTATTGTTTTCTCTATCGTCGTTCTGATTTATTCCATAGTAATGTGGCTTTTAGGAGATGTCTTTTCAGGATACACAACCATTATTGTATTCTTAAGCCTATTTGGCGGAATACAAATGTTTGTTATCGGAATTAT
>CAZBPT010000002.1:0-1600 GCA_964493875.1 uncultured Bacteroidales bacterium
TATGACAGCAATTTCAGAATTAGAAAAAACAGCAAAACAAGTACGTAGAGATATTTTACGAATGGTTAATGCACACCAGTCGGGTCACCCAGGTGGGTCTTTGGGAATTGCCGACTTACTTACCTGTTTGTATTTTGATATTATGGAACAAAATCCTAAAAATTTTACTATTGAAGGAAAAAACGAAGATTTGTTCTTTTTGTCAAATGGTCATTGTTCACCAGCTTGGTACAGCGTTTTAGCAAGAAGAGGCTATTTCGATGTTTCAGAATTAAAAACATTTAGAAGATTAGATTCTCGTTTACAGGGTCATCCTACATCAGCAGAGAATTTACCAGGAGTAAGAATCGCTTCCGGCTCCTTAGGGCAAGGACTTTCTGTGGCTTGCGGTGCTGCTCTTGCAAAAAAAATGAATAATGATAAAAAAAATGTTTTCTGTCTTTGTGGTGATGGAGAACTTCAAGAAGGCCAGATTTGGGAAGCCTCTCTCTTTGCAAGTGCACATAAAATCGATAACCTCATCGCGTTTATTGATAATAATGGACTTCAAATTGACGGAAAAATTGAATCTGTAATGGGAATAAATAAATTGAGAGAAAAATTTGAATCTTTCAATTGGACCGTTTTTGAATGTGATGGCAATAATATTTCTGAACTTTTAAAAACAATAAACTTAGCTAAATCTAATACAGGAAAATCTTCACCAATAATGATTATCATGAAAACCGTAATGGGTAAAGGTGTTGATTTTATGGAAAATGATCATAAATGGCACGGAACACCACCAAGCGACGATCAATTAAAAAATGCTTTGTCACAAATTGAAGAAACTCTTGGAGATTATTAAAATACATTTTTGTTTGCAATGTCTATAGATTTAAAAGATATTAAATATTCAATAATCACTGATACAGCCAATTTTCAAAAGGCTTTGTTTGTCAGAGGAATTGTTTTTTGTGAAGAACAAAATGTTGAATATAGCAATGAAATTGATGGTATGGATATCTCTGCAATTCATTTTTTAGTAACATATAAATCTGAACCAATAGCTACCGCAAGATTAAGACTTTTTCCCGAATATGCAAAAATTGAAAGATTGGCAGTAAGAAAAAATTATCGCGGAATGAATATCGGAAAAAATTTATTTCAATATGTTATTAATTATATCTCAGAATTAAACTTCAACAAAATTGTTATTCATGCACAAAAATATCTTTTAGATTTTTATGAAAATTTTGGCTTTAATAAAAAAGGAGATATTTTCTTAGACGCAAACATAGAACATTATTATATGGAAAAAATATTAAATAATTAGAAAAATGAAAAAATATACATACACAGAAAAAAAAGATACACGTTCCGGCTTTGGTGCTGGTTTATTAGAAGCAGGAAAAAAGAACAATAATGTTGTGGCATTGTGTGCCGACTTAACTCCTTCTTTAAAAATGGGTGATTTTAAAAAGGAATTTCCTGAAAGATTTTTTCAGGCAGGAATAGCAGAAGCCAATATGGTTAATGTTGGTGCTGGAATGACAATAGGTAATAAAATTCCTTTTGTTGGTTCTTTCGCTGCTTTCGTAACAGGAAGAGTTTATGACCA
>CAZBPT010000002.1:1700-18884 GCA_964493875.1 uncultured Bacteroidales bacterium
GGAAGACCGGCAGTTCCAAATTTCACAGATCCCGACCAAAAGTTTGAAATCGGGAAAGCCCAAAAACTAAATGATGGAAAAGATGTTACAATTTTAGCCTGCGGTCATCTTGTTTGGGAAGCAATTTTGGCTACTGAAATACTTGAAAGCCGTGGCATCTCTGTTGATTTATTCAATATACACACAATTAAACCATTGGACGAATCGGCAATTTTGGAATCTGCTAAAAAAACTAAAGCAATAATAACTGCAGAAGAACACATGTTAAATGGCGGTTTATTTGATTCTGTTGCTCAATTAACAGCAAAAAAATTCCCCGTACCTATGGAAGCTATCGCAGTCTTTGATACATTTGGAGAAAGTGGAACTCCAGAAGAATTAATGGTAAAATATAATTTAAAATCCGATAACATTGTTCTTGCTGCTGAAAAACTGTTGAAAAGAAAGTAATTCATAAGTGGGAAAAGACGAAGAAATATTAATAATTGAAGAACTAAAAAACACTGAAACAAAGGAAATAGCCTTTGAAAAAATTATTAAACTTTATAAAGAAAGATTGTACTTTCATATACGAAGAATGGTCATTGACCACGATGACACAAATGATATTTTACAAGATACTTTTTATAAAGCATTTATTAATATTGAAACATTTCGTTTTGAATCGTCCATTTTTACTTGGCTTTATAAAATTGCAACATCAATAACGCTGAATTTTTTAAATAAAAAAAATAGGCATCCGATATTATCTCTTTCAGATAAAAATACTGAATATTTAACATCAAAATTAGAGGATAGTGACTTTTTTGACGGCGATGAACTGCAGAAAAAATTTCAGAAAGCAATTCTAAAACTACCAAAAAAGCAACAACTAGTTTTTAATATGAGGTATTATGAAGACATTAAATATGAAGAAATGTCTGAAATACTAGGAACATCGGTTGGGGCATTAAAATCATCTTATCATGCTGCCGTAAAAAAAATTGAGATCTCAATTAATGAAAATTAAACTTTTTACTATATTAAATGTCAAATAAAAGATGAAGGACTTCGACAAAATAGATAAAAAAAATAATTTTAAGGTTCCGGAACATTATTTCGATAACTTCGAAGAAAATTTTGAAAAATATTTGAAGCTCAGGGCTGTACAGAACCCAAAAACTAGCATTTTTCAAAAAGTAAAACCTTATATTTATGCTGCGGCATGTTTTTTACTTATGTTTTTTGTCGGAAATATCATTGTAGAAAAAAGCTCTAAAAATTATAATACTTCTCAAGCAAAAAAAGCTACTCCAGACACTATCAACGATTTTAATCTTGAACAATATTATTCTGATTACTCTATCGAAGATTATAATGTTTATGAGATATTAGAAAACGAAGATAATACAGACCTTAACAGCGAGAATGTAAATGAATATTTATCACAAGTATATAGTGATTATGAATTATTAAATGAATAAATATGAAAAAAATTTTAATTTTATTACCTGTATTTTTTATTTTTTTATCAATAAATGCTCAGAAAGCAAAAGAATTTGATATTGAAAAAATTAATAGCCAAAAAGTTGCCTTTTTAACCGAAAAGATGGATTTGACTGTAAAAGAAGCACAAGTTTTTTGGCCTGTATATAATGAATGTCAAAAAAAATTAGATGTTCTTTTCTCTGAAGAATACAAAATCTTTAAGTCATTAAAAACTGAAGATCTTAAAGAAAAGGAGATTACCTCTCTCACAGACAGACTTTATGACATCAAAGCTGAAAAGATGGAAATAAATAGAGAATACTATGAAAAATACAAATCTATACTTTCAGCAAAGAAACTCTCTGCCTATATCATTGCTGAAAAAGGATTTAAAAAACATCTCATTCAAAAGACAAAAGGAAAAAAGTAGGACATTAGTATACCAAACTTTTCCCAGTCATTTCTTTTGGTTGCTCAAGTTTTAATAATTTTAATAATGTAGGTGCTACATCGGCCAACACGCCGGTATTAATATGATTGTATTGCTCTGAAATAAGAATTACCGGAACTGGATTTAATGAGTGAGCCGTGTTTGGCGTATTATCGGGATTTATTGCGTAATCAGCATTTCCATGGTCAGCAATTATTAAAACATCGTAATTTTCTTTACAAGCATTCACTACTTCATTTACACAATTGTCGATTGTAGTAATTGCTTTTTCTATTGCAGAATAAATTCCGGTATGCCCAACCATATCTCCATTTGCAAAATTTACAACAATAAAATCATAATAGTTCTTTTTAATAGCTTCAACAAGTTTATCTTTTACGAGATAAGCACTCATTTCAGGCTGCAAATCGTAAGTAGCTACTTTCGGCGAGGGAATTAATATTCTGTCCTCATTTTCAAAGATACTTTCTCTGCCGCCACTAAAAAAGAAAGTTACATGAGCATATTTTTCGGTTTCTGCGATTCGCAATTGTTTTAATCCATTTTTAGAAATAATTTCTCCAATGGTATTATGTAAATTATCTTTTTCATAAATCACATTCACATTTTGAAATTTTTCGTCATAACGTGTCATGGTATAATATTGTAAATCCATTGTTTTCATTCCAAATTCTGGCATATCGTTTTGGCAGAGAGCAAAAGTGATTTGTCTCAAACGGTCTGTACGAAAATTAAAACAAATTACAACATCATTATTTTCTATTTTAGCTACTGGGAGGTCGTTTTCATTAAGCATTACTATCGGCTTAATAAATTCGTCTGTAACAACATCTTCATAAGAATTTGTGATTGATTTAAGAATATCTTTTGAGGGCTCTCCTACTCCGTTTACCATTAAATCATATCCAAATTTAATTCTTTCCCAACGTTTATCTCTATCCATTGTATAATATCTACCAACAAGAGAAGCTAATTTTACGTCAGAATTTTCTAATTTATTTTGTAACAATTCGATAAAATTATAACCACTTTTTGGGTCTGTATCTCTTCCATCAGTAACAGCATGAATAAAAGTATTTTTACAATTTAATTTATCTGACATGTCTATCAACGCAAAGAGATGGTCTTCAAGAGAATGCACGCCACCATCAGAAACTAAGCCGAGCAAATGAACCTTTGAGTTATTCTTTTTTGCATACTCAAAGGCTTTTAACAATTCGGGATTTTTATAAAAACTACCGTCTTTAATATTGTTGTTAATCCTCACCAAATCTTGGTATACGATACGTCCTGCACCAATATTAAGGTGTCCTACTTCAGAATTCCCCATTTGTCCGTCAGGTAACCCAACATTTTCACCACAAGTATATAAATACGAATTTTTGTTTTCTTTTTTAATTTTATCAATATTTGGCGTAGGAGTAGAAGCAATTGCGTCTGATTTCATTCCGTTTCCTATTCCCCAGCCGTCTAATATCATTAAAAGTAGTTTTCTGTTTGCCATATGAATTATTTGTGCAAATTTACCATTTTTTGGTCATTTTTTGGCAAATATTATTTTTTTTTCGTATATATTGACTAGTTTGAAATACCAAAATATTTTTACAATAAGAAAAAAAGTTGTGGTTGCAGAAAATATTATTATCGTTAAAGAGAAATTTTCAAAATACATTCCAATCAAAACGGAAGAAAGACGGAATACAATAGAAATAATTTCTATTATCATTGCCATTCTTTGTTTAAAAAACAGATTAGGAAGAAATGACAAAGTATTTGATGTTACAAACATAAATAGCCAAGGAAGTAAAAAAACAAAATATTCTCCCGCTTCTATCCATTCGTTTCCGAAAAGAAAAGCAAAAACAATTTTTGAAATAAATGCAAAAGCGACAAACAAGGGAAGGAAAAAGAATAAACATATCTTAACGAAAAGTAAACATTCTTTTTTTATTGATAATTCCGAATTGTAATTATCGCGAAATTTTTTGTATAATACTTGTTCTATTGAATTACAAAATAAATTTATTGGTGTTATTCCCACAAATAAAGCCAAAGAAAAAAGGCCAATTTCTTCATTTGTAAAAACCATAGCCATAAGTAACACAGGTAAATTGTTTGATAAAAATTTTATTAATTGAGTAGGAAGTTCAAATTTTGGAAAATTTGAATAATTTTTCCCAACCAAGGCGATATCTTTTTTATTGAATACAAGTGCTTTTTTAATTGATTTTCGATTTGTAACAAGACAAATAATAATTGCTATTGCTTGTCCAAAAATATTTCCCAATATTAATCCGAAAGATTTTAATGAAGCGATGAATCCCATTGATATTTTATTTGCAGCTGTGGCAATTCCATAACTAATATTATAGACACTTATAACTTTAAATCGTTTTTCTGCAATAAAAAAGTAATTCAGCGACAGCCAAAGCCCGCTCAAAAAAACCGATACCGGCAATAGTGGAAGTATCGGAGCCGTATCAGGAGAATTAAATAATTCTGCAATAAAATCTGATGCAAATGTGAAAGGGAAAATTAGAACTATTGACAATATAAGATTTATGAGTATTGTAATTTGGAAGAGTGCATAAACCTTATTTTTTTCTTTTGGTAAAATAATTGCAGAATTATATTGTGCAGTAGATAGCAATGTAAAAAAACCAGAAATTATAAAAAATATTTGGAAGGCACCAAATTCAGATTTTGAAAATAAGCGGGTTAAGATAGGATAAACGCAAAAAGCAATAATTTGCGATAGCATGTTTGAAGACAGCATCATAGCGGAATTTTTCATAAAATCCGATAGCAAACCCTTTTTTATTTCTTGAAAAAATCCCATTTATTGAATTATTTCTAATTTTGCATATTTAGCAAGAAGTGTTTTTTTCTCGCCGTTAAAAGAAATTATTATTCTATCTTCATATAAAGAAATAACCTCTCCGAAACCCAACTTTTCATGTTTCACTTTCATTCCAGGGATAAGTCCTGAATTGTCATAAGATTTTAAATTTCTTTTTTCCATATCTTTGATAGAAATTAGTTTTTTTGGTTCAGCATAAACTTTATGAGGAACATAAGTTTCTTTAATATCGTCTTCTTCTTTTCTAAATAAGTTATTTTTAAAATTAATGTTACTGTTTTCCCAAAAACTTTTACCAAAACCAATGCTGTTATCGACTAGATATTCTGATTTAATATCCTCAATAAAAATACTTTCATCAAATGATTTCAAAGAACCAAAAGAATATTTATTTTCGGCACGAGAGATAAATACATTTTTTTTTGCACGTGTTATTGCAACGTAAAACAATCGTCTTTCTTCTTCAACTTCGTTTGGAAAAGTTGAAAAAAAACTTGGGAAAGTATTTTGTTCCATTCCAATGATAAAAATGTTGTTAAATTCAAGTCCTTTTGATGAATGCACTGTCATTAAAGAAACAAAATCATCATTTTTGTCATCTGTATCATCTTTTGTTGTCAGCACAGAAATTGTTTCAAGATAATTTACGATATTATTATTGCCATTTTCTTTATTATCAGGATTATCGGTAAAATCTTTAATACCATTTAATAATTCAATAACATTTTCGAATCTTTCTTTTCCTTCCGGAGAATTATCGGCTTTTAATTCGTCTATTAATCCACTCTCATCAAGAACTTTTTTTGCCAATTCATAAGCATCAAGCTTGTAAATATCTTGTCTATATTTTTCTATTAATTCCCTAAATGTACTTATTTTAGCAATAGTAGGTTTGTTAATATTTGTTTGTATCAAATGTTCCTGCTGAATGGCTTCATCAATGGAAATATTATTTTGAAACGAATAAATTGCAATTTTATTTATTGTAACATCTCCGATTTTCCTAGACGGGTAATTTATAATACGGTTAAAAGCTTCAATATCTTTTCGGTTAACAATAAATCGCAAATAAGCCAATGCATCTTTTATTTCTTTTCTTTGATAAAAAGATATTCCGCTATATATTTTATAAGGGATTTTATATTTTCTTAAATACTCTTCAAGAACACGAGATTGGCTATTTGAGCGATACAAAACAGCAAAATCCTTGTAGTTGAATTTTTTTTGATTTGTTAAGGATAAAATTTTTTCTGATAAAAAGGAAGATTCTTCTTTATCGGTCATAAAACATTGATAAGTAATTTTTGAACCTTCTTCATTATTAGAAAAAACAGTTTTGGGAATTCTGTTTTTATTTTTCGCAATTAATATATTTGCAATATTAACAATATTTTGTGTGCTTCGATAATTTTCTGTGAGTTTAAAAATCTTTGCTTCTCTGTAATCATTTTGAAAATTTAAAATATTTTCGATTCTTGCACAGCGGAAAGAATAAATACTTTGTGAATCATCGCCTACAACGGTAATTTTATGATGTTTTTCTGCTAATTTTTTTAAAATGTGATATTGGAGTAAATTTGTATCTTGATATTCATCTACCAGAATAAAATCGAAGTGATTTTGATATTTTTCCAGTAAATCTGCTCTAGAGTAAAGCATTATATACATATACAAGAGCAAATCGTCAAAATCCATAACATTTAAATTACGGCTGAGTTCAAAATATTTTTTGTAAATCAAATAAAAATATTCAATATCATTTCTTCTATCTTTTTGAAGGTTTTCGTAATTATTTGCGTAGTTATCTGGTAATATTAAGTTATTTTTGCAATTAGAAATTTTATTTGCGATTTTTTTCGGTTCATAAATTTTTGTATCTAAATTCATATTTTTAATAACAGATTTTAGAAAACTTAAACTGTCATCGCTGTCATTAATCGTAAAATTTTTATCAAAACCAATACTTTCTGCTTCTCTTCTTAAAAAGCGGGAAAAAATTGAATGGAAAGTGTTCATGTACAGATATTTTGAAGTTTCAGAGCCCAATAAAGAGTCTATTCTGTTTTTCATTTCATCTGCTGCTTTGTTGGTGAATGTAAGAGCCAGAATTCTTTCTGGTCTTAGCCCTATTGATATTAAATAAGCAATTTTATAAGTCAGTACTCTTGTCTTACCAGAACCAGCTCCTGCAATAACTAAACTGGGTCCATCAATATATGCTACAGCTTCTTGTTGGTTTTTATTTAATTCTTTTATAAAATCCACTTTTTTTTACAAAGATAAAAATTTTTTTTGTATTTTTGTATAGAACAAAAAATGTATATTATGAAATATTTTAATTATTTAATTCCGTTATCTTTAGTAATGATAATTTTATTAGTGTCTTGTAATAAACCGGCAGAAAACAAGAAAGAAGAAAAGCTTGTGGTTGAGAGTGAAATGTTTATATCAAATAAAGTCGTTGAAGAAACAATTCTTGCTTTAAGTTCTCAGTATCCACAAGATACGTCGTTAAGAATAAAAAGAGGAGTAGAACAAGCTTCAGCTTTATGGCAAGAAAAAGATGGTAGCGAAGAAGATTTCAAAAATTATTGTTTGGAAAATTACATAGCCGATAGTGCAGAGTTATCGAATATATATAAAGATTTAGAACGCAATTTTGAAATATTATTCGGTTATAACAATAAAATTCAGATAGAATTAATGAAGCCGATTCATCTAGATATGGGAGAAACCACAAAAGTAACAGATATTCTAGGTTCTTATTCTCCTTCTTCTCATTTGATAAACGATATGTTTGATAATAAGTTGGCATTTTTTGTAATATTAAATTTCCCAGCTTACAGCCTTCAAGAAAAGAAAGATAATATGGACATTTGGTCGAGACAGGAATGGGCATATGCAAGATTAGGCGATATGTTTGTTTCTCGTACTCCAGCTGAATTATTGGCGAATGCAGCAAAAGCTGAAGCTGATGCAGATGCTTATATTTCAGAATACAATATTTACATGGGAAAACTTGTAAACGATGACATGGAAAAACTTTTCCCGGAAAATATGGTTTTGAACAGCCATTGGGGATTGAGAGACGAACTAAAATCAAATTATGCAGATTCTAAAAACGGTTTGGAAAAACAAAGAATGATTTATGATGTAATGACAAAAATCATAAGTCAAGATATTCCTAAGGAAGTTATTAATTCGGGTGAATATTTATGGAATCCAAACAGCAATAAAATATATAAAAACAGCGTAGAAGAAAAAGGCAACAAAGAAGAACTTAAACGCTACGAATATTGGATGTGGAATTTTAAAGCACAACGTGCCATTGATAAATATAATCCAATTTATCCTACATATATTAGACGTGCTTATGATGAATCTATGGAACTAAGTAAAGAAGAAATAGAAAAACTATTTGTTGACTTTATAAGCTCCCCTGAAGTTAAGCAAGTAGGAAAACTTATTGAAAAAAGATTAGGACGTAAATTAGAAGCTTTTGATATTTGGTACGATGGATTTAAAACAAGATCAAACATTGACGAAAACCAGCTAACAGCAATTACTGCTCGCAGATATCCAGACCAATTTGCTTTCCAAAAAGACATAGCAAGAATTATTAAAGAAATGGGTTGGAATAAAGCAAAAGCTGATGAAATTGCAAGTAGAATAAGTGTTGACCCTGCAAGAGGTTCAGGTCATGCTTGGGGTTCCGAAATGAAAGGCGATGTGGCTCATCTACGCACAAGAATACAAAAAAGCGGTATGGATTATAAAGGTTATAATATCGCTGTTCACGAACTTGGACATAATGTAGAACAAACAATTACTCTTTATGACATAGATTATTATTTCCTCCGTGGTGTTCCAAATACTGCTTTTACAGAAGCTGTTGCCTTTATGTTCCAAAGTAATGATTTGAGATTATTGGGTGCTCAGTTTTCACAAAGTAATAATGCCAGCAAAGACGCTTTGAATGCTTTGGATAATTGTTGGAATGCTTATGAAATTATGGGTGTTGCACTTGTAGATATGTATTCTTGGCAATGGCTATACGATAATCCTGATGCAAATTTACTCGAGTTTAAAAACGCTGTTGAAACTATTGCTAAAGACGTTTGGAATAAATATTATGCACCTGTTTTTGGCGTTGAAAATTCTACTATTCTCGCTGTCTATTCTCATTTAATTTGCACTCCTATGTATCTAGCGAATTATCCCGTTGGACATTTAATTGAATTCCAAGTAGAAAAATCAGTAAAAAATAAAAATTTCGCTGATGAAATTACAAGAATGCTAATGGCAGGAAGAGTAATTCCTCAAAAATGGATGAAAGATGCAGTAAATTCTGAAATTTCAGGACAACCTACTTTGAATGCAGTAAGAGATGCCTTAACAATTATTAATTAATATATAGTTATTTTTTTTATGATGAAAAGGGGGAATAATTTCCCCCTTATTTTTTTTGTTATGAAGATATTCTATAAATACTTACCAATACTAATTACTTGGAAAACTACGAAACAAAATTTCAATAATCTTGTTTTTTTGAAAAACAAAAAAATAGTAGCTAATACAATTGGCAGATAAAAATAATAGGAATACGACAAATGATTTTTAGTTTTTGATTTATGTCGCTTAATTTTACTTTTTTAGAAAAAGCATTCCAATAATTCCTCGGCAGTAACTTGATAAAAATATTTATCGATGTTAATGTTTTTAAACAATTTTAATACTTCCTCTTTTTCGTATTTGCAACTTACAAGCGAGTTTTGAAACTCAACAATATCGCCATCTAGGAAAAAGTCGCCTGACAAGCTGCAATTTCTAATATAACCTTTGCTTATCATCAGATACACAGAGATTTGACCCGAAGGGTAACGATGACTTTTATTAAAGTTATAATCGGGAGAAAGTCCAAAATTCCATTCCCAACTAAGAAATTTATCTTTTTCTATTTCTTCAATTTTTTTGATATCCTCATCGTTAAGATAAATTGTTTCCATTTTATTACATAAAATAGAAATCATATTATCGTAAAAGCCATAACTGTCAAGGTCCGGATTGTTAAGATAATTTTTTATGTTTACAACTCTTTCTCTTACCGATTTTATTCCTTTTGAAATGATTTTTTCATTTGAAGGACTTATGGATCTCACGAGTTTTTCCAAATTAGCATCAAACAAAATTGAGCCGTGGTGAAGAAATCGATTTTTATATGAAAATTGAGCATTTCCGGAAAACTTTTTATCGTTTATAAGTAAATCATTACGACCCGAGAAAACAGCATTTATACCGAGTTCTTTCAAAGCTTCAATTATTGGTTTAGTAAAAACGCGAAAATCTTTTACATTGTTACTTTCTTTCCAAGTAATAAAACTAAACTGCCAAGTATTTTCATCGGTAAAAATAGTTCCACCGCCACTGTTTCTTCTTATAATATCTATTCCTTCGGCTTTTGTATATTCAAGATTTACTTCTTCCACAGTATTTTGAAAACGTCCAACCATAACAGTGTCCTTTGTGTTCCATAAAAGGAAATACTCGTCATTAAATTTTGGATTTGTTAAAATATACTCTTCTACTGCAAAGCAGTAAGAAGCTCGCATAAAATGGTCGAAAACAAGTAATTTCATGATAATATTAGAAAATAATTTCTATATTGTCTTGATTTGTGCTTTTTTCACAATATTTACAAATTAATTCTAAATTATTATTTTTTCTAACAACGGAGAATTTTGTTGGAATTTTTTCAAAATTTGTAACACATTTTGGATTTATGCACCTAACGAAGCCACTTATATTTTCGGGTAAAGTAACGTTATATTTTTTTACTATTTCGTAATCTTTAATAATATTTATTACTACATTAGAATCGATAATTGCAATTTTGTTCAAATCGTCTTCGGAAGGAAATTTGTTCGCAATTTTAATTATAGCTTTTCGACCCAATTTTTTGCTTTCCAAATTATTCCCGATAAAAATTTCAGTATCTAAATTATCAAGACCTAAAATTGCAATAATTTTAAATAGTGAGTTATGATTAATGTGATCAATTACTGTACCATTTTCTAATGCTTTTACTTTTAATTCATTTTTCGTCATATCCTTTTTAATTATTGAATAACAAAGAATTATTTTGTCTTTTGATGATGAATTATTCTTATGGTTTACTCTAAAACAACATTATAATAAATCAGAAAAATCAAATTTCATTTATCAAAATAACGAAACAAATATAACTGTTTTTTATAAAAAATAAAAGATATAAATAAAAGTAGTTTATAAATTTTTTATGTAATCTTTATATCTATTTTTATAAAATGGTGTTAATTTAATATTTGAAAATTGCATTAATTCTTTAAAGCGTTGTTCCTTTTCCTTGTCTTGAAAAACTGTACTCGGGTTACTAATTTTATAATCTTTTGCTTCGTTAGATTTTCTTTTATTGTCAGTTTCTCTTTCTCGGTCGCTATTTTCTGCCTGCAATAGTCTTGTTAATATTTGGTCTTGTCGGTTTATGGTTTGCTGTGAGATGTTCCCGTTTATTAAGTCAGAAATGTTTTGATCCATCATTTGTTCAATTTGTTTGAGGATTTTTGCTGCTTCCGGTGACATATTTTCTGCTTCTTCGCTCAGCATTTGTTTAAGCATTTCTTGTTGCATAAGCATTTTAGCAATTTCTTCACTATTTCTGCCTCCGGGCTTTTCGCCTTTTTTCTTTCCATCTTTCATATTTTGCAACATTTCCTGCATCTGTCGTTTCAATCCTTGTTGCATATCACGCATTTCGCCCATTTTCCCTTTTCCTTTTTTCCCACTCTTACTCCCTTTCTGACAATTTTTACACTGACCGCCTTCTTTCTGTTGTTGATTTCCCATATCCTGCTGCATTTGTTGCATCATTTCAAGTAGTATCAGTATTATTTTATTTGAAGAAGCCATTATATTTTGTTGGGAATTAGATACTTTTGATTTTTGATTAGCAAAAATATCATCCATAATATTCGTAGAATAATCGTAAATAGCAAAAATTTCCTTACTAACAAATTGTCCTAGCATTGGAATTCTACTTGAAAGAGAATTTAGCGAGTCTCTGATAATTTGGAAATCGTCGATTAGATTTTTTTGTCTTATAATTTGTTCTTTAAATCTTGGGTCTCTACTATTTATCTTTGACATTAAAGACATAATATCTTCCTGCGAGAAAGAGAAAAATAGTAAATTCTTTATTAATCTTCGTAAATCTTCAATATTTTCTTCCTCCTGCTCCATCTCAGACGATTCCATAGAACTATCCATTTTATTGGCCATTTCTTCCATTTGGTCAGAATTTTTTTGTTGTGATTTACTTGCTTTAGAATTTTTACCGCTTTTTAGTTCTTGATTTGTTTCTTGAAATGTGCTGTCAATTTTTTGTGATTCTTCTGATAAATTCTCCATTTCAACCGGATCTTGTAAATCTTTGTTTTTTTCTAAATTTTCTTTTAAGTCTTTTTCAAGTTCCTTGAATTTTTTTTCTATTTCGTTTTGTTTTTCAATTTTTTCTTCTTTTGATATTTTATTCTCATTTGTTTCTTTTGATAATTTTTCTTGCTCTTTTGCCAAGTCTTTTAGGTCATCAGAAATTTTTTGAAAATTTTCTTCTACTTCGGTTTTTTTCAAGAGTTCCAGTGTATTGTCCATTTCTTCTTGCATTTGTTCAAAAGTAAAAGACATTTTTTCGCTTAGTTTGAGAAAGTCTTCTTCTTTAAATTCATCCATCAATTTTTTCATTTCCTCCATCATTTTGAGCATCTCTTCGTCCATAAGTTTCTCAAACATTTCATTTATTTCTTGCTGTTTCTTAATGATTTCGTCTTTATTTGAAAATTGTTCTTTATATTGCAAACTTTCTTTTTGCATTTTTTTAATGTCATCGAGAACATTTTCCAATTGTTGCTGACGGTTAAAAATTTGTTCTAAATTCTTATTTCTTTCCCAAGAGTTCATTTTTTCATTTATTGTTTTTTTCTTGAACTCTTCAATATTTTTTTGTAATTCTTCATTTATCCTTCTTGCTTCTTCAATTTTGGATTCTGTATCACGATTATTTTTTTGAGTGATTTCTTTAATGTCTTCTGCACTTGGAATTGAAAACTCTTTCATTTCTGATTTACTGTATTTTGGACCATTAATTCCATCATTATCTCCAACTTCAAAATAATATGAAATATTTTTGCCTTTTACGTCTAAAGTAGAAAAGTCGAAAGCGAAATAAAATTCTTGTAAGATAGTATTTTTTGCAAAAGGGATATCAATTTTTATTATTGTATCGCTTTTATCTCCGGGAATACAAACAAATTTTAGAGATGAGAAACCATAATCATCTTCAAGAATTCCATTAAAAAACAACACAGCTAATTGAGAAGAATCTTTTGCCGTTTCAATTGCTATTGAGGGGAATAAGTCAGGAATAACATTTATCTGATAATTTAAACCGAAGCTTTCATTAAAATGCTTATTCTTTGCAAAAACAGAATATTTTGTTTGTTGTAATACTTTCTTTGTAATAGAAAATGATTTATCTATTTTAGGAATATTAATTTTCACTGAATCAAAAATCAAGGACATTGAATCAGAGTTGATTGTATTAAAAGTCCAAGAAACGTTAGAACCTAGCGGGACAGTTAAATCTCCTGTATTATTAAAGGTCTGTGGCTCAATTCCAGTGTAAGGCGGAGCAATAACTGTTATTTTATAGTCAGCAACAATTGGTGCGGGCAATATTTCAATTTCATATTCCTCACTTTTTACATTTAATGCAGAAAGTGAAAATTTTATATTATTGTTGAGTTGTCTTAATGTATACTGGAAATTTCCTTTTTTATCTTTTTCCATAAAAAAATCATTTCCGGAATAATTAATAATCATGTTGTCGGGAATCGTTTTGCCTTCTGTTTTTACTTTTACTGTAAAGTCCTGACCTTTTTTTATTTGTAAAGTATCGTTAAGCAGAATAATTTTAAAAGCTGCCGGGATTTTATAATGCTTATCATAGTTTAATAATCGCTCTGTGCCTTCCGTCATTATTGAAGGAAAAAATATCAAAAAAACCAAAGCAACTGCAATTCCGGGGAATAAGAAATTAAGATATTTTATGTTTTTTTTAAATTTTATTGCTGATAAAAAGGGAACGGGAATAATTTTTTGAGAATGGTGTTTTATACTGGCTTGCAACAAATCGGAGTATTCGGGATTTTTTTCCAGCATTTCTTTAAGTTCCAATGTGTTCAGCAATTTATCGTCAATTTCGGGAAAGTGTTTGCCAATTAGTATGCTTGCGTATTTATAATCAATAACTTTACCTATTTTGAATATTTTCAATAAAGGTATGATAATCATTATAATAGCGACTACTGCAATGAGAGTTATTGTAACAATAAACAGAATAGTTCTAAGCGAAGTTGAAAAATGACCAAAATATTCAGCGATAACAATAATTAGGTACCAAGTAATAATTAAGGCAGAAGATAATATTATGCCTTTTAAAATTTTATTTACATAATATTTTCTGATAAAGGCATCAAGGCTACTAATAATATTATCAAAATTTGAATTTTGCATTTAAAAAACAAACTACAAAAATAGATATATATTTTTTATAAAGAAATAATTTTATCTGCAATTTCGTCAAGCATTTTAGCATTTGTTTCTATATAATATAGTGCTGCATCTCGCAAATTGTTAATATTTTCTTTTGAGACATCATCCATGTCAAATTTTGCATTACACAAATCTGCATCAATCCTATAATAATTATTACTTCCCTTTGAGCATTCAAATAATTTTCTTACTTGGTAATCAACAATTTCAGAAGAACCAGTTAGCATAATATTCATTACAGGGACTGCCCATTGAGCGATTCCCCAATTTTGTGCTTTTATATGGTCATAAGCTTCTTTTTCTTTTCCGGTACTGATGGAAACGACAAATAAGTTATCTATAAAATTTTTTTGAGCTTTTTTAAATAAAGATTTATTTGCTTCAATCATTGCACATAAAGTAGGGTTTGGAGCAAAAATTCCTCCGTCGATAAGGTGTTTTGAAGCAGCGCTGTGAGATTTTATAGAAGCTAATTTGAAATAAGTTGGAGCGGCAGATGTTGCTCGAGCCACATCTCTTAAATAGAAGTCGCGATGTGAGCTTTTTTTTGCGTCATTCGTAGAAAAAATCATCGGTCGACAATTTGTAATATCATAAGAAATTACCAAACAATTTTTTGTTGTTTCCGAGAGGCTTGTATCTCCTAAAAATCTTAATAATATTTTTTCCAAACCTGTTTCTGAATATTCTTCGGTAAATAAATTATTGGCAGTATTAAGTGAAGAAATAATTTTAGGAATATTTTCATCTTCAACTCCTTTTTTCTTATTGAATATACTAGAGATTTTTGTAAAAGACTTTTCAATTTTTGGAGTAAAAATTTCTCTAGCTTTTTCAGAATATAAATTTATTGCTTCGGAAGCAAAATATTTTGGAGTTTTATTTTTTTTGCTATCGGTTGGAGTTAAATAATAGCAAGCCAAAATTCCACCAGTGGAAGTTCCAGCAATCATGTCAAAATAATCGCCGATTTTGGCGTTTTTATTTCCTGTTTTTTTTTGGATTAAAATTTCCAAATGATTAATAATAACTGCGGGAATAAGTCCTTTAATCCCACCTGAATCAATACATAATATTTTTTTCTTTTTCATTTTTTTAAATTTATTTATATATCAATCCGAAGAAAAGCTTTTCAATAAATTTCTATATTGTGAGAACAATTTCGCCCTAGAAATAAAACCTACATACTTACCATTTTGCAATACTGGAATATTATAATGTTCGGTTTGTTCAAACATTTTTGCAATTTCTTTAATATTCATCCCCAGTTCGATAACGGGATCAGGCCAATACATTAAATCATTTACAGTCATTTTGTCGTAAAGTTCAGGGTTAAATAAGACCTCTTTAATGTTGTCTAACCAAATTATACCTTTAAAATCGTTGTCTTTATTTATCACAACATAAATTGTTCTACCAGATTTTATGACAATTTTTGTTAAATCTCTCAATGACGAGTTTTCATATATTGTAAGGAAGTTTGTTTCCAAGACAGATTCCAATTTCATCATCGAAAGAGTATTTGAGTCGGCATTGTGAGTTAGGAGTTCGTCTTTTTGAGCCAAACGCAAAGTTTCGATAGAATTATTCATAAAAATTCTTGTAGTAAAGAATGAACTTGCAGAAACAATCATAAGAGGAACGAACAAAGAATAACCACCAGTAATTTCAGCAACTAAAAATATGGATGTAAACGGTGCGTGCATAACACCCGCCATAACACCTGCCATTCCTGCTAATGCAAAATTTGATACAGGGAGACTTAAGTTAAAATAATTACAAACAGTAGCAAAGAGTAAGCCTAATACTGAGCCCATAAACAAAGAAGGAGCAAACAATCCCCCGACACCTCCACCAACAAAAGTTGCACTTACAGCTAAAATTTTAAATATTAAAATTAAGAAAAGAAAAACTATTAAAAGTATTGGAGAGTTATGGTTTGAATATAGAGTGTTTTCAAAAACAAAATCTGTATTTCCATGTATTGACATATTTATTCCTTCAAACCCTTCCCCATATAAACTTGGAAACCAGAGAATAATTGCTCCCAAAGACAAAGAGCCAATTACATATTTTATCCATTTTGAAGGAATTTTATCAAAGAAATTATTTATAGATAAATATATTTTTGAAAATAAAACAGCGAATAAACCTGATAATAGACCTAAAACAATATAGAAAACAATATTGTTAATATCAAAATTTTGCAGTTTGTTGGCATAATAAATATAGTTTTGTCCTGAAAACAGAAACGATGTAATAGCGGCAGAAACCGATGACAAAATCAATGGAAGCAGAGAGTTAACAGTAAGGTCAAGCATAATAACTTCCAACGCAAATACAATGGCAGTTATAGGGGCTTTGAAAATTGCTGCAATTGCTGCTGTTGAAGCACAGCATATAAGTAAAACGACTTGTCTGTAGCTTAACCTAAAAAATCTTCCCACATTACTACCAATAGCTGCTCCGGTTGCAACAATTGGACCTTCCAACCCAACAGAACCTCCAAAGCCAACAGTTAAAGAACTAGCAACGATACGAGAAAATACATTATGAAATGGAATTTTCCCGTCTTTTTTGGAAATCGAGAGCAAAACCATCGGTATACCATGCCCCAACTTCTTTTTTAATATATAATTAATAAATATTATTGTTAATAATATACCTATTGCGGGGAAAATTATGTAAAAATAATTTAAAGAATAATTATTTACACAATACAACAAAAATTCTCGAACTAAATTTACAGAAAGTTTTAATA
>CAZBPT010000002.1:18984-66769 GCA_964493875.1 uncultured Bacteroidales bacterium
TATTAAATTCAATTTCAATAATTTGTGGAAAATTCATATCATTAATCATGATAAAATTATCATAAGAAATATATAAAGATTGTTTAAAAAAATAATTTTCTAAAAATACATTTTTTATTTTATATGTTTCAGGAAGAATTTTCATTATCTGAAACACAAAATTATTTGTTTCAATTTCGCCACCTACTGTGTCTTCTAGTTCTTTGTTAAGTTTCTTTTCCCAATTAGGAGTTTCAAGTTTATCTGAAAAGTATTTTGACGTATTTTTTTTTGATAATGAGGAGATACAATAATAATCCTTATCAATGCAGGATTTAAAATTGTCAATCAAATTTTCTTCGTCCGAACAAGGGTAGAAGAAAAAAGAATTTGTTAAAATTGCTTCAATAGATTTGTAATCTACATCCAAATTCAGTTTTTTTGCAAAAGAATCAAATTCGTCATAATAATAACTGTTATTAATTCTATCAATCATTTTTATAGAATCTTTGCTTATGGCAAGTCTCACTCCCTCAATATTAAAAGAACGAATACTAATCCATACGATACTATCTTTTTTTATCCTTAATAAAGCAGAATAAGTATCTGTCTTATCTCCATTTAATATTTCAACATCTAAACTAGAACTTAAATTATCATATTTTAATTCTCTATCAATTACATAATTGTATAATCGTTCCACTCGAATATATTCTTCATTTTTTTTATCTTCAACATTCACTTGCTCCTTTTTAGATCTACAAGAATTAAATAAAACAAGTAAAATTGGAATTAATAAAATTACAATAATTTCAATATGTATATTTTTTGTTTTCAGTTTGTTAGCTTTTTAGAGTTAATTTTATTATTTAATAATTCACTGTTGTCTCCTAATTCTCTTGCTTTTATCCACATATTAACAGCATCGTCAATTTTATTTAATCTGAATAAAATATCTCCTTTATGATTATAATAGATTGATTGATTAGGATCTAAAGAGATTGCTCTGTCAATCATAAATAAAGCATCATCATAGTTTTTAGATTTAAATAAAACCCATGCATAAGTGTCAAAATATATAGGTTGGTCTTTTTGCAGACCTATTAATTTTTCACTTAATTCTAATGCTCTATCTAATTTTTCTTCCCTTAAAGACAAATAGTAGCTATAATTATTTAAAGCATTAAGATTATTGGGGTCTTTGGATAATATTAATTCATAAACAGAATCTGATTTGTGGTGCTCTTCCAATTCATTATATGCTTCTGCCTGCATTGACAATAAATCAACGAGTGTTTCTTTTTCTGTTAGGGCAAGCATTGAAGAATGGTCAACGGCTTCAACAAGTTCTTTGTAATTTTTTGTGAGATATGAAGCTGTAACAAAATATTTATAAAATTCCAAGTAATTGGGAAATAAAATAGTAGCTTCTTTGCTGTGTTGGTATAATTTTTCAGTATCATTTAAAGAATAATCTACCATCAGTATTTGTTCCCAAACTTGATATTTATCTTTATCTTTTGTTAGAAGAATCTCCATTTCGTTTTGTGCATTTTTATAATCTGCCACATTTATATAATAATCTATTGCTATTGCAATGAATGAAATACTGTTTGGATATTCTGTTCTTGCGATGTCTACTAATCTTTTCAACTCGTTTTTATAGCGTCTAGAAAACTCCAAATTATCAATACAGTTAAAAAGAATTGTTTGTTTCATATTCTCGTCAACGGCATCATCTGCAAAGGCTTGCTCCAGAAATTGAAAATATTTTGTTGGATTATTTTTGCTTTGGTAAAAATTTGCTATTGAGAGACAAATTTTCCCATCAATATCTCCTGTATTTTCGATTTCTTCATAAATTTTTTCAGCAGCAATAGTATCTCCGGCAATTAAGTAGCTTTCGCCTGCAATTGCCTTATATCTATTATTTTGAGGGTCTGTAGCAAGTAGTTTTTCAATTTCTTCAAGAGCTTTTTTCTTATCCTTTAAATAAGAATAATAAGATTCTTTTGCCATTGAAAAAGATTCGTTTATGCCAAAAACTCTTTCTGCCTCATCAAGTGTTTTTATAGCATTTTTATAATCTTTTTTACTCTCGTAAATAGCTGTTAAATCGGTATAATAAACAATATTTTTGGGATTGATTTTTATTAATTTCTGATAGGATTTTATAGCATTATCAATATCATTTGATAATAACTGGCAAGAAATAAGAGTTTTGATATAAAACTCATTTTGGGTTTTATCAAGTTTTACGGCTTTTTTAGCGTATTCATTTGCAGCAAAAGGATCGTTGCTACTTAATAATAAAAGAGCAATAACATAATTAGGAGCAGGTTCTTTTGGGTAAATCTTTTTTGCCTCTAAGTAAAACGATAAAGCCATATTATAGTTTTCCAATGCCCTTTGACGCTCTCCTTCGAGATAATAATAGGAATATTGAAAATCTAATTCTCTCTTATCTTTTTTTTGAGAATAGACTTGTAATAAAGTACAAATAATGAATATTAATATTAAAAATACTTTTTTCATTATTAGATTTCTATTTGATTAAAATCTCCAACACTTAATTCTGTTTTTCTTACAATTATAGTAGCTTTGTTTCCAATCATTGAATTTGAAATATTTGCATTTGTAATATTTGCATGTGATTGAACGATGGAATTGTCGATTACAGAATTTAATATTTTACAATCGTGGTGAATAGAAACAAAAGGACCGACAACAGAATTTTCAATTACTGAATTTTCTGCAATATAGCAAGGCTGAATAATAGTGGAATTTATAATTTTTGCTGAGTGGGCAAGATAAGTATTTTCAATTTTTTTATCTAGTAACTCTTTATGAGTATTCAAAGTAACGTTTTTGTTTCCGCAATCCAACCATCCGTCGATACAAGAACTATTGAATATAGTTCCTGCGTTTTTCATATTTTCCAATGCTGTTGTAAGTTGAAACTCTCCATCTTTTTTTATCCCGTTGTTAATTATGTTTTCGAGTTCGTTTCTTAATTTTTCGGCATTTTTAAAATAGTAAATTCCGACAATTGCCAAATCGCTAATTTTGGTTTTTGGTTTTTCTACGAATTTAAGAATTTTATCATTGTTATCCGTAACCACTACGCCGTACTGTTCAGGGTTTTCAACTTTCTGCACAAAAATAATATTTTCTGCATTTTCAGATATTTGAGTATTAGCAAAGAACAGAGTATCTGCAAAAGCAACAATTACTTCTCCGGATAAAGATTTTTCGGCACAATATACAGCATGAGCCGTTCCAAGAGCTTCATTTTGATAATAAATTTTTGCTTCTGCACCAGCGTTTTTTGCAATTTCTTTTAGAAGATTTTCGGCATCTTCGCCAAAGTCGCCAATTACAAAGGCAATTTCTGTAATTGGTTTATTACAAATTTGTGATAATCCTTCTATAAGTCTTTGCACAATAGTTTTACCTGCTAAAGTGATTAGTGGTTTTGGTATTGTAAGTGTGTGAGGACGCATCCTTGTCCCCATACCTGCCATAGGTATTATTATTTTCATTTTATGTTTTTTACTTATTTTTAAAGTGAAGTATTATTTTCGTCTTCTATTTTTTGATCAGAAACTACAATTTTTTGTTTGTTTATTGCAGCGGAAATAATATCTATAATAAAGAATTGTACAAAAGTTCCAAAAAATCCAAACACTGAAATAAGTGTTGGCGTTAGAAATTTTGCGGACATTTCAAAACTTTGTTCTATTTGTGCATCTGACAAAATACCGGAATATGTTTCATACAGTGTATTTTTTGTCATTATGAGCATATTTTCTATTTCTTCGGGGGAAATAAATTTTAGATATACAAAAGAAAATGCGTTAATAAAAAATGATGACAATAGAATTATGTACAAGGTATCTACAAATAATTTTTTAAAACTTGCAGTGTTTAAACAAATTAATTTTTGGTAATAACGTTGTAAAGAAAAAATTGCAACTGCTGCAATAACAATAGAAAGCAACGAATACCATTTTTCCTGATTTGTTTCAAAAACATATCCAATTACGGTATAAATTATTAAAACAAGAGATAAAATTATCGATGATAATAAAATATTTTTGAATTTTGTCTTCATAATAAATAAATTAAACAACAAAAATAATAAAAAATTTTGAATTAATTAAAAAAAGTTATACTTTTGTAGTGGCAAGTCTTATACGACCAGCTCCTGAAAATCCCCCAGGTGAGGAATCAAGCAAGGGTAATTGGTTGTAGCGGTGCGATATAAGTAGCTTGCCATTTTTTATGCCCTTTTTTATATTGTTTTTTAAGGGAGACAAAAGAGAATCTACAAAAAATTATTTTTCAAAGATTTCTTCGTCAGTTATTTCTACATCAAGTTCTTGAGAGAAATTGTTATATACTTCTTCATAGATTTTTTTTGCAGAATCATAATCCTTTTTAAACACTGAAATTCTTATCCCCAATAAATTACCATAAGCAGAATCTTCTGAAACAATACAAGGAATATTTGCCTCCTCTAACTTTGCTCTTAATATTTCTGCTCTGATAAGAATACCTTCCACTGCCAATTTTACAATTTCGTCTTTCATAACATTATTACTATTGTTCAACTTTTATATCCTTAACAAATAATTGCAAGGACTTTGTATTCAAAAATTCATTTTCTGTAATATTATAACATAAATGAAATTTTTTATTTTTAATTTCATTGAATAAATGCCCGTAGCCAAAAGCTATCGCATCTACAATATTTTTATTGTTGTCGGGTTGAATAATAGATAATTTTAAATGCTCAGCAGTTTTTCCTACTGTTTTGCTAAAAGAACTGTCGTAAAGATTTTTTGACATAAAAACAGGAGTCATATTCTCTGGTCCAAAAGGTCCCATTTGCTGTAATAATCTATAAAATTTTGGAGTAATATCCGACAAATTAAGTTCAGTATCAATACTAATAGATGGAATACTTTGCTCTTTGGTTAAATTTTTAGAAACAAAGTCGTTAAATTTTTTACGAAAAGCGTCAAAATTTTCTGCTTTAATATTTAAGCCGACAGCATAAAAATGGCCTCCATAACTTTCAATTAAATCTTCACAATGTTCAACTGCTTCATACAAGTTAAATCCAGGAACAGAACGAGCCGAACCAGAAAGCATATCTCCTGTTTTTGTAAAAATAATTGTAGGACGAAAATAAGTTTCGATTAGAGAAGACGCAACAATTCCAACCACGCCCTTACTCCATTTTTCAGAAAACAAAACAGTAGATTTTGCATTTAACAAAAAATCATCATTCTCTATCATTTTGAGAGCCTCTTTTGTTATATTTGATTCTATTTCCTTGCGTGTATTATTATACATTTCCACCTCTTCGCAAATTGCTAATGCAGAACTTTCATTTTCTGCAATTAACAATTCTACAGCATGACGAGCAGAATTTATTCTTCCCGCAGAATTTATTCTTGGAGCAAATTTAAAAACAATATCATTAATTTCGATATTTGTATTTTCTAATTTTAAAAATTCCTTAAGAGTTTTTATTCCTAATGAAGGTGACGAATTAACGAGTTTTAATCCAAAAGATGCCAATATTCTGTTTTCATCAATTATTGGAACAATATCAGACGCAATGCTTACAACCACAAAATCCAACAAAGTATATAAATTGTCGAATTGAGAAATATTATTTTTTTCGCAAAATCCTTGTAGAAATTTGAAAGCAACTCCACAGCCAGATAGTCCCTTAAAAGGATAATCGCATTTATTTTGTTTTGGGTCTAATAATGCAAAAGCATTTGGCGTATCACTGCCTTGTTCGTGATGGTCGCAAACAATAACATCAATACCAGCTTGTACTGCACGATTAATTTGTTTGTTTGCTTTTATTCCGCAGTCAACGGTAATCATCAAATCAAATTTATTTTCAATGGCAAAATCAATTCCTTTTTCAGAAACCCCGTAGCCTTCTTTGTAGCGGTCAGGAACATAATAATCAACATTATTTGAAAATTTTTTCAAGAACGTCAACAATAAAGCTATTGCAGTAGTTCCATCTACATCATAATCGCCATATATTAAAATTTTTTCATTATTTGAAATTGACTTTGATAATCTATCAACGGCCTTATCCATATCTTTCATTAAAAATGGAGAATATAAATTTTCTAACGAAGGGCGAAAGAATGATTTGGCTTTATCAAAACTGTCGATACCTCTTTGAATTAGTATTTTTGCCAACGGCAAATCAATATTATTTAACTGCTTTGCAAGAGCTTTAGCCTTATCTAAATCAACATCTTTATTAATATTCCAATTATTTATGACCATAACAAACTACGATTACTATTGTACAAAAATACTTTTATTTTTATTAAAACAAAAAATATCTTATCAATAAAATAAATAAAAAAAAATGTATTTTTTTATAAAACAAATATTAAAAAAAAGTATCTTTGTATAAAGAAGATATGAGAAATATACATAAAACAATTAAAATAAGCGATAAAGTTACTTGGATAGGAATTTATGATTATGATATTACTACATTTGATATTGTAATGGAAACGAAATACGGAACAACCTACAATTCCTATTTAATTAATACAGAGAAAAAAGCAATTGTAGAAACTGCAAAAGCAAAATTTTCTGATATATATATTGAAAAATTAAAATCGCAGTGCAATCCTGCAGAAATATCGTACATAATATTAAATCACACCGAACCTGACCACTCTGGCTCATTAAGCAAGTTATTGGAAATTTGCCCCAATGCTGTTGTTGTGGCTAGTCGTACAGCAATACTTTATTTGCAAGACCAGAACGAAAGAAAATTTGAATATATTATAGTAAAAGATGGCGATGAGATTGACTTGGGAAACGACAAAATGCGATTTATTTCCGCCATAAACCTTCACTGGCCGGATTCGATTTATTCTTATTTACTGGGCGAAAAAATACTTTTTACTTGTGATTCTTTTGGTGCTCATTTTTGTCACGAAGAAATGTTTGATGATTTGGTTGGTGATTATGATGATGCCTTTAAATATTATTTTGACTGCATATTAAAACCGTTCAGCAAATTTTTACTTCAAGCTACCGACAAAATCAAGGATCTCGAAATAAATTTTATCGCAACTGGTCATGGCCCAATATTAAGGAAGAACATTAAGAAAATCATTGAACGTTCAAAAGAACTTTCTGAAGAATATTTGGCAGAAACAACACACAAATGCAAAACTGCCCTAATTTTATACGTATCGGCATATGGTTTTACAAAAACTATGGCAGAAACAATTGCCGAAGGGATAAAATCGGAAAATGTAAATGTAAAAGTTTTCGACATCGAAAAAATGGAATTAGGAGAAATAGAACAACATATAGCATTATCTGATGCAATTTTAGCAGGAAGCCCCACAATAAACCAAAATGCTTTATTGCAAATATATAAGCTGTTTGCAATAATTAATCCTATTCGAGACAAAGGAAAATTGGCTTGCGCTTTTGGTTCATACGGATGGAGCGGAGAAGCCTCTACTATTATCAACGAAAACTTTAAGCTCTTAAAATTAAAAACCGAAGAACCATTAAAAATGAAATTTAAACCAGATGGCACACAAATAGACGAACTAAAAGAATTTGGTAAAAATTTCGCAAAAAAACTTGCCGAATAAATTTTTGGAACAAATAATTCTTATAAAAAGACAAATAAAATTTTGTAGTACAAATATGAACGATTTCGTATTAAAGAACATCGCTGACACATTAGCGATAAAAAAATATCAAGTAGAAAACACTATTGAATTATATAACTCAGCAGCTACTATACCATTTATCGCAAGATACAGAAAAGAGAGAACAGGCGGTTTGGACGAAGTTCAGATAGAAAAAATTATTGATTCTTTTCTACATTTTTCTGAAATTGAAAGTCGAAAGATTACAATTATTAGCAGTTTAGAAAAGCAAAATTTTTTAACTCCTGAACTTAAGAAATTAATTGACGACACTTGGGATGAAAATGTTTTAGAAGATATCTATCTTCCGTACAAACCAAAAAAAAGGACAAGAGCTACAATTGCAAAAGAAAAAGGATTAGAACCTTTTGCAGAATTAATCTTTTCTCAAAAAAATATTAATGTTGAAGAAGTCGGTAAAAAATTTTTAAATGATTCTATTTCATCTGTAAAAGAAGCAATAGAAGGAGCAATGGATATTATTGCAGAAACTATAAATGAAGATTCAGTAGTTAGAGAGAGGGTCAGAAAAATTTTTGAAAGAGAAGCTGTAATTAGTTCAAAAGTTATAAAATCAAAAATTGACGAAGCAGAAAAATATAAAGATTATTTTGATTTTTCTCAGAAATTATCTCAAATACCTTCACATCGTTTATTGGCAATTCGCAGAGCAGAGAATGAAGGCTTTCTTAAAGTGAATATTTCCCCATCAGAAGAAAATGTTTATAAATCATTGAAGTACTACTTAATAAGAACTAAAAATGAATGTTCGTCAATAGTGGAAACTGCAATGGAGGATTCTTATAAAAGATTAATAAAGCCATCAATAGAAACAGAATTTTCCAACTCATCAAAAATAGATGCAGACACAAAAGCGATAACTGTTTTTGCAGAAAATCTACGTCAATTATTATTAAGTCCGCCTCTTGGAGAAAAGCGTATCATGGGAATAGATCCGGGATACAGAACTGGTTGTAAATTGGTTTGCATTGATGAAAATGGAAATTTATTATTCAACGAAACCGTTTATCCACATAAACCACAAGAAGAGAGCGGAAAAGCAATAAAAAAAATTAATACTTTAGTATCGGCCTATAAAATTGATGCCATTGCAATTGGTAATGGAACAGCAAGTAGAGAAACAGAATTTTTAATAAAAAAAATCCATTTCGACAAAGAAGTAGAAGTTTACGTTGTGAGCGAAGACGGAGCATCTGTTTATTCGGCTTCATCTGTTGCAAGAGAAGAGTTTCCAAATTATGACGTTACTGTTAGAGGAGCCGTTTCAATAGCACGCAGGTTACAAGATCCATTGGCAGAGTTGGTAAAAATTGACCCAAAATCCATTGGCGTTGGACAATACCAGCACGATGTAGATCAAAAAAAATTAAAAAATGCACTTGACCGTGTTGTTGAAAGTGTTGTAAATAGTGTTGGAGTAAACTTAAATACAGCAAGCAAACATCTACTTACTTATGTTTCCGGACTAGGTCCTGTTTTGGCACAAAATATTGTAGATTACAGAAAAGAAAATGCAGCATTTTTATCACGCAACGATTTAAAAAAAGTTCCCCGTTTAGGTGAAAAAGCATTTGAGCAATCAGCAGGATTCTTAAGGATAAAAGATGCAGAAAACCCATTGGACAACACTGCTGTTCATCCCGAATCTTATTATATTGTTGAAAAAATTTCAAAAAAACTCAAACTGTCTGTAGCAGATTTAGTAAAAAATCCACAAAAGCTTGACGAGATTAATCCAGAAGATTATCAAGACAGCAAAAAGAATATTGGAATAATATCAATAAATGAAATAATTAAAGAATTAAAGAAACAAGGATTAGAAGGAAGAACAAAACTACAACTATTGGAATTTGATAAAACAATCCATAAAATTGAAGATGTTCAAATTGGAATGCAATTACGTGGAATAATAACAAATATCACTAATTTTGGCGCTTTTGTAGATGTTGGCATAAAGCCGAACGGATTAATCCACTTATCGGAAATCTGCGATAAATTTATCAACACACCCACCGAAGTATTAAAACTACACCAACACGTAAATGTAAAAGTTATTGCAGTAGATTTAGAAAGGAAGCGATTACAATTTTCTATGAAAGGAGTAGTACAATAGTTTATTCTCCTGATATTTTATTTAATACAAATAATATATTAACCTCAAAATATTTTTATTATAAAAATAATGAAATAACAGGAAATGATACTTTCAAAAAATAACAAATATTCTTCATGAGAAGTCAAACTTTATCTTTGAAATAATTTCTGTTTCTTCTATTTTTCTTTTTACTTTTCTTTTTGCATTCACAAGCTTAATAATAAATGTGTCATTTATTGGAAATTTCATATTTTTATTTCCTTATTCTATTTTATATTCGGTATTTTTATCAATAATAGGATTATCAGATATTAAAAAAGCTAAAAGATTTTTTTACTTAGATAAAAAAGCATATTTAACAAAATCAAAAGTAAAACTTTGTATTGGCTTGGGTTTAAAATCTAAGAGTTATTTATTAATAATCATAATACTTAATAAAAAATATTAAAGTCTTATAAAAAAATAAATATATTTCAAAAAAAAATGTTAATTTTGAAAAAAAAATTATGAAAAAAATTACAATTTTATTTATGTTAATGCTCACAGTGAGCATAGCAATGGCACAGGTACAATTTGCCAAGAAAAGCACAGTTCTTCAACAAAAAGAAGCTATAGACGCTATAAATTATACAGATCTTGATTATTCAAACCAGATTATTTTTAATGAAAGTATATATAATGAGTCTACTGAAATGGATACAAACGTTGATGTTGTTAATTATGTAGCTAATTATGCTAAAGGATATAGTCTAGACGTAACAGAAGGTGAAACATACAAAATCAGTTTGGGCGTATTTCCAAATAATTCACAATTTTATGGCTTTTTTATGATTTTGAACGATAGTTTAACCGAAGACATTAACGTTGATGCAATTATGTATGAAGAAAATTATTTGTCAGAACAAATTAACCATGACTTTTTTTATTCAGCTGACTCTACAGAAACTTTAAAACTTATAATTGGAGGTTACAATGATGAAAATGAAGATATTAATTTCCTTTATACATTAAAAGTTGAAGAATTTGAAAACAGTTTCGTTGATTTACCTACAAGTGAAGAATTTTCTTGGGATACAATTACACTACCATTTATTTCTACCTTATATTTTGACCCCGACCATAACGTAATGATTGATACTACGATTAATGGTGAAGACACAATACTATCTTTTAACAAAGGATTTATTCTTGATGTTCCGGAAAATGATACTATTAACTTAAATTACTCTCTCGGATATAACTCATTATTTGATTGGTATTCTCCATTATATATTTATACCGACGATTCTTTATATAACCAAATTACGCAAATGTGGGAAGAAGATTCTTATATACTTAACCCAGGAACATATTATCTTGTTTTTTCTGATGATAATTATTATCAAAACAACAGCATATATTATTACTGCACTATTAGTTTGTTTCAAGGTAGTAATGATGATATTATTTCGGATGCTCTTACTCTTCAAGAACTATTAGACAATCCAGATATTACTGAGTTAGATTATAATACAGATCTGCCTTTCAGCGATCAATATTTCTTTTATAATGATTTATCTGCCGTCGTTATGGGGCAATCTGATCCTGAATTTAGATGGGAAGATGCTAATTTCTTGGCAAAAGCATATAAATTAACAAATATGGGAGTAGAAGATACTGCTAATATTCATATTGGAGGAGATCAACTTGATACCTACCTTTACATTTATAAAAAAGATGTAAACGGTATTGATTATTTATTAGTACAAGCAATTGATGATGGTACAATAGAAATAGATCCTGCATTTCCTAATGGATATTATGATTCATACGTTGAATTTATTGCCCCCGAAGCTTGCGATTATTATATTGTAGCTACAACTATCGATGGGTATCCATCAGGAAATGGTTCTGCAGCGAGTACAACCATTTGGAGAGGAACCACCGATGATGAACCTGAAATAAACACTACACCAGAAGGTACTATATTAATGAGTACAACTGCAAGTGAAACTACTATTCACTTCAATTTAGAAGAATCTAACGTTAATGATTTGGACAGAAAATTTGCTCTTATACCTCTAATTGTTACAGGTACTTTATATAACAATAATTCTATTATTGTAGAAAATTCACCTTATGCTTGGTCAATAAATACTTATAATGCAAGTTTCATGAATACTCCCGCCTATTTAGAATTAGACGTAAATTACTCTCCAGCAGTAGTAGAATTCACATACTTAACAATCGGAATTAACGAAACTGCTAATTCATCAATTTCTTTATACCCAAACCCTGCAAGCAATTACATTAAAATTGACGGTTTAGATGGTCAAGAACAAATTTCTATTATTGACAATAGTGGTAGAATTGTAAAATCTCTAAATTCAAAAGAAGCAATACAAACAATTTCTATAAAAGATTTGGCACAAGGTACATATCTTGTTACAATTCGCAAAGAAAACAAAATTGAAGTATTAAAATTTATCAAATAATAAATTTATATAACAAGAAAATGGAGGAATGTCAGAACGGCATTCCTCTTTTTTTTACAAAAACACTAATTTTTAGAAGCTACATAATACAAAGTTTTACAATCAATTAGACTTTGATAAAACCCCAATGTCATTAGCATTTTGATTGATTTGAAAGTGGCAAAAAAAATTTCATAAAATAAAAAAAAATTGTATCTTTGTAAATTACATTATTAATGAAACAGAAAACTATAAGAAACGAAATATCAATAGAAGGGAAGGGGATACACTTAGGACGAAAGGCCAAAATAACAATAAAACCGGCAGACATCAATACAGGATATATATTCAAAAGAACAGACATTGAAGGGCATCCAGTAATTAGAGCTATTGCCGACAACATCACCAATTCAGAACGCAGTACGATTATTGCAGAAAACGGAGTTTCAGTATCAACAATAGAGCATTTATTAGCAGCAACTTATTCACTTGGCATTGATAATGTAATTTTTGAAATCAACAATTCTGAAGTTCCTATATTAGATGGAAGTTCTAAAAATTGGTTGGAATTATACAAAAAAACCGAAATTATTGAACAGAACGCAGAAAAAGTTGTTTATGACATTAAAAAAACTTTAAATTATACAAATGAATTTGGCACAGAAATCACAGTAAGTCCCAATAATTATTTTTCAGTAACAGTTGATGTAGATTTTAACATACCAAATTTCCCTAGCCAAACAGCATCTCTCGATAACATAGATGATTTTGAAAAAGAAATTTCTCCATCGCGGACATTCGTATTTTTGAGTCATATAGAGCATTTGGTAAAAGCTGGATTAATAAAAGGTGGCGATTTAAACAACGCAATAATAATTGTAGATATTCAAAAAAAACAAGAGGATTTTGATCAAATAGCAGACTTGCTAAATATGCCTCACTATAAAGCACAAGAAATCGGGACAATTTTTAACAACACAAAATTGTTCTATCCAAATGAACAAGCAAGACATAAATTATTGGATTTAATAGGCGATTTAGCTCTGACAGGTATTCGCTTTAATGCAAAAGTTAAAGCAAAACATCCAGGACATTTTGGAAATACTCAAATGACAAAAATTATTAAGAATTATTTAGTAAATTTGTAAATATGGATTTTGAAAAAATAATAGATAGTTATAATCCTGAAAGCAAAGTAGTAAAAGATATTGATGATATTAAAAAAATATTACCACACAGAGAGCCGTTTCTTTTTTTAGATAAGGTTCTTTACTTAAGTGAAAATGAGGTAATAGGAGTAAGAGACATAAAAAAAGAAGAGTGTTATTTTAAGGGACATTTTCCCGGAAATCCTATATTGCCAGGCGTACTACAAATAGAAGCCATGGCACAAACTGGAGGCATATTACTTTTAAGTACTGTCCCTGACCCAGAAAATTATCTTTGTTTATTTATGAAAATTGATAAAGCAAAGTTTAGAAATATTGTAATACCAGATGCTACTATTTTTTATAAATTAACATTATTAGAACCTATAAGAAGAGGCATAGCATACATGTTCGGTCAGGTTTATTGTAACAATAATCTCACAACCGAAGCAGAAATGTTGGCACAAATAAGAAAAAAACAATAAGTATAATCTATTAAATTATTATAAATGAATCAACCATTAGCATATATAGATCCTGACGCGAAGATTGCAAAAAATGTAGTAATAGAACCTTTTACCGTAATAGAAAAAAATGTTACGATTGGAGAAGGCACTTGGATTGGCCCCAATGTTACAATAATGGAAGGCACTATAATAGGAAATAACTGTAAAATATTTCCAGGTGCTGTAATTGGAGCTGTTCCACAAGATTTGAAATTTAAAGGTGAAGAAACAAAAGCAATAATTGGCAATAACACCACAATAAGAGAATTTGTTACAATAAATAGAGGAACAATAGCAAAAGGAGAAACAAGAGTTGGTTCAAATTGTCTATTAATGGCTTATGTACACGTTGCACATGATTGTACAATCGGCGACGATGTAATATTGGTAAACGGAGTTACTCTTGCCGGTGAAGTAATAATTGACGATTGGGCAATAATTAGTGCAAATTCCTTGATACATCAATTTTGTCATATTGGCGCACACACAATGTTGGCAGGGAATTCATTAGTAGGAAAAGATATTCCGCCGTTTATTAAAGCTGCCAGATACCCAATTTCATACGCAGGAATAAATTCTATCGGATTAAGAAGAAGAGGATTTTCTAATACAAGTATCGAACAGATAAATGATATTTACAGAATAATATTTAATAAAGGTCTCCCTCGTCCTGAAGCAATCAAGTTTATTGAAACCGAATTAGAAGCTTCTCCAGAGAAAGATGAAATAATCATGTTTATTAAAAACTCAAAAAGAGGCTTATTAAAAGGTCCTTTTGATCATTCTACAGAAAGCAACTTTGGAATATAAAAAATATGACATAGTGATTGTCGGAAGCGGACTTGGTGGTTTGATCTGCGGTTATATTCTGTCAAAGTACGGATATAAAATTGCAATTATTGAAAAAAACCCACAAATTGGAGGTTGTTTACAAACATTTAAAAGAAATGGAGTAAAATTTGACACCGGAATGCATTATATCGGATCATTAGAAAAAGACCAAATATTATACAGATTTTTTAAATATTTCGGGTTACTAAATATCCCATTGCAAAGATTAGATAAATCAGGATACGATGTATTATCAATAAATGGAGATATCTACAAACACGCTTCAGGCTATGAAAATTTCAAAAAAACTCTTTTTGAAAAATTTCCTGATAACAAAAATGACATTGAAGAGTATGTAAAACAAATAAAAGAAATAGCAAACTCTTCACCTTTATACAAATTACAAACAATAAATACAAACGTTTTCATTGAAAGCGACTATGTTAAAACTGGTATTAACGAATTTATAGATTCAATAACAAAAAACAAAAAACTTCACGCTGTCTTTGCTGGTATTTTGCCGTTATACGCCGGTGTAAAAGACAAAACTCCAATATACATACATTCTTTAATTCATAATTTTTACATAGAAAGTGCATGGAGAATTGTTGGGGGAAGCGATTGTATTAGTAATTCATTGGCAAATTTTATAAAAGAACATAATGGTGAAATTTTCACAAATTCAGAGGTTGTAGAATTTGAATGCGACTCGACGAGTGTAACAAACGTAAAATTGAGAAATGGAGAAAAAATATTTGCTGACAACTTTATTTCCAACATGCACCCCCAAGTAACGATAGAAAAGACTAAAACTAAAATTATTAGAAAAGTTTATCGTGAAAGAATTTCAACAGCAGAAAATACAATTTCAAATTTTACTGTTTTTATTAAATTTAAGAAAAACACTATTCCGTATTTAAATTACAACTTCTACTACTACGACAACTATGATGTATGGTCGGTAAACAATTATGACATAGAAACCTGGCCACAGGCATACTTATATATGCATCAGATTTCCGATATTAACACAGAATTCGCAGAATCAGCACAAATAATTGGTTACATGCGTTGGGATGAAGTAAAAAAATGGGAAAACACAACTGTTGGAAAACGTGGTGAAGAATACGAAAAATTCAAAAAAGAAAAAGCAGAGAAATTGCTTAACAAACTAGAAAAATCCTTTCCAGGAACATTAGATGCAATAGAAAGTTATTATACATCAACCCCACTCACTTATCGAGATTATACTGCAACAAAAGAAGGTTCTATGTATGGAATAATTAGAGATAAAAATTATCCGTCAAGGGCATACGTATCACAAAGAACAAAAATTAAGAATCTATTATTAACGGGACAAAACATCAATTCACATGGTATCTTGGGCGTGATAATTGGTGGAATTATTACTTGCTCCGAATTTTTGGGTATTAATACCATTATTAATGATATCAATGCCGTAAACAAAGAAGAAGAATAAATTTTTTTAATCTACAATCGCAAACGGGAACGCTTATGTCGAAGAATTTTTGTCATGGTTTTTGAACAAAAACACACGCCAAAACCCAGTTCAATTATCTATACTTTAATATAAAATAAAAAGTTTTAATAAATTACTTTACTTTCTATATAATCTATTAAAGAATGTAAAATTTTTATATGAATTTCTTGCACTCGGTCGGAGTATTTAGAAAAGGGTGTACGAATTTCTATATCGGCATAATTTTTTAGCTCCCCACCGTCTTTCCCTGTCAATGCAACAATTCTAATATTTTTTGACTTTGCAAGTTTTGCTGCTTCAATAATATTTTTTGAATTGCCACTAGTGCTGATTGCAAGTAAGACATCTTTTTCGTTACCAAGAGCTGCGACAAAACGCGAGAAGATAAAATCCACACCAAAATCATTGGCACAACAAGTAATATGAGAAGGATCAGAAATTGCAATTGCCGGTATTGGATTCCTCTTTTCACGATAAGATCCGGTAAGTTCCTCTGCAAAATGCATTGCATCGCACATAGATCCACCATTTCCACAACTAATAATTTTAGCACCATTATTAATTGATGAAACCATTAAATCGCCTGCAGCTTCAATTTTTTTAAAATTATTTTCGTCACTGAGAAACTCATGTAAAATTTTTTCTGCTTCTATAAAATGTTCTTTTACTTTCATATTAAATATATTTTTGAACATTATCTAAAATCCATTGAGGGCATCTTACCGCTTTAAATGTAGTTTTATCAACAAAAGCCAGAGACAAAGTAGCTTTATTTAATAAAACATTATCGGGAGAATATAATTCGTGATGAAATACGAATTTTGCCATTGGAAGAGTATCAACGCGGGTTTTTACAATAACTTCCCAATCGAAAAGTGCAGGAAGAATGTATTCAATGTTTACTTTAATAACAGGATTAATAATGTTATTTTCAATTATTTTACTAAGAGGTGTATCAATTTTATCCAAAAAATCAGCACGGGCAGCTTCGTAAATTCTTAAATAATTTGCGTAATAAACAACACCCATTGCATCTGTATCGGCATAAAGAATTCTATGTTTATATTGATGTTCTATCATTTTTAATTAAGTTTATATAAATTTCACGTGTAACATAAGAGTCTGTTGCTGCATATTTTATTTGTTCGTTTGTTAATTCAGAATTTTCCCAGTTGCTCGTTTGTTGTTTTTTAGAAATTCGGTAGCCTAAAACAATAGCAGCAATTTTTTTCAGGCCGAGTTCTTCAATACCAAAATTTTTAACGATCGTCTGTAAATCTAAAAAGCTCTGGGTATTGAAATGGGAAAATTTATATAAGTTTTTCAAGTCGTCCTTTAAAGCAAGACCGACTTTAATAATATTACTGTCATTAAAAAAATTTATCAATTCAATAGGAAGTCCTATCAAATTTATTCGCAAAAGATAAGTTTTATCGCTAGAAGTTAATTGCAAGAGTGCGGGTTTTCTCTTATCTGAATCATTTTTTTTGAAAGATGGACGTGTTTCTACATCTAATCCCCAAATTTTTTCTTTGAGTAGAACATCTTTAATTTCATTAAATTTTTCCAAAGTATCAACTACAAAAATCTCTTCACTTGTCAATTTAAACAAAGGAAGTTCTTGTAATTCATCATGTGAAATAGTTGATTTATAGATCATCAGAGGAAAATTTTGATTTAATGATATGAAGATATTTTACTAATTCCAATACTCTTATACCCCAATAAGAATAGAAATTTTCGGCACAGACTGACAATGCAGCAGTCATTACTTCTTCATTTTCAAGTCTATAAGAGCCAATTAAATCTCCCATTTCCTGATAAATATCTGCAAATAATTCTGAAAGAGGAATATTAAAATAATCTGAATCAGAAATAATATTAATATCTTGAATTTGAATTATTTGATCTTCATCATCTAAAATTTCTGAAACGATATTTTGAAAATAAGACCAATGAGTTTCTGTTACGAATTTTTGAATTGCCTCATCTTCAATATAATCCGGTTTAGTTAATGATAAACCTTTAAAATATAACATAGTCAGAATCTTCAAAGATGAATCAACAAAATCTTTTCTGTTCAATTTTTTGGAATTTTCCAAGAGCACTAGATACTCTTTTGCAGCGGCAACAAATTCAATATTTTCTTTTGAATAAATATTAAGAAAATTTTCCATGTTAAATAAAATACAAAATTAATCGAATAAAAGAAAAAACAAGAATTTATTTTACAAAGTAAAACTTATATGATATCAGTAATTAAAAAACAAAATCAAAAGTATTAAAGCAGGCATCGAGCTCTCGGATAAGATTTCGATTTTTCCCGTTTGGATGATAAACAAAGCCAAAAGTTGTTATAAGAATATTTCTTCTGCTATCAATTTTTGAATAAGACACAAATGGACCTCCCATAAAATCACCTTTAACTTTCCACAGACCGTTAAGTGTACCAGTTTCTATTTTCAATACCTTTGTGTTAGAATAAACAGGATAATCGTATTCGGTTTCCAATGTCATATAAGAGCCTTTACGTTCTCCAGGTACATTTTCTTTTAATACTTTATTAAGATATGATATTAAAAAACTTTCGCTAATATTAACAGAATCGTTACAAGGCAAAGAGAACACCAAAATATTTTGAGTATATTTATGGGTTTCATTTGACATCCAAACAAAATTTTTCTTATTAACATCAACTTTAAATTTTTGAGGAACCATCAATTCAATATTAAAATTATGTTTCAAAACTGCATAAGAATTCCTATTAAAATATTTGGAATAATTCTTTATTAAGCGTTGCTTTTCTGCTTTCAAGAAAATATTTATTAAAAGGTCCTTATGTTCTGAAATTACTTTTACAAAATCACTTTGACTTTTTACTAGAACGTGAACAAAAACTTGATTTTTAGCGAATTTATTATTGATAATTTTAATATTTGATTTTTCGATATTCGGATTAATATCTTGATAAATAATATTTTTATGAAAAGTATTAGGACTGTCAAATTGGTTTTTATTAACGTGGAAAAGCGAAAATAGAGGTTCTTCCACAGGTAAAGTTAGGATTTCTTGTGCAAAAACACTTTGAACTATTGCACCTGATTCAGAGTTCCAAAGCTCTTCTGGCATTACAACGAGGACTTCGCCGGGATTCCCATGAGCATACTTTACTGTTGGAGCAGTTTTAGTATTACAGCTTGGAAATGAAACGATAAAAACACAACACAAAAAAACAATAGAGTGGAGAAAGTTTTTCATTACTTTAATTTCACAAAAGTAATATTTTTTTAGAAAATAAAAAAAAGTGTTATATTTGCCAAAATAAAATTAAAAAAAGGCATTGCGAATTTTAAATTATATACGTAATTAATACAGTTCTCGGGAAGTTTTCTTCTTGACAAAAATATTATATTACTTATCACCAATTTAAAATTTGTAATTTTTTTATAACTATAAAACAATAAATTATGGATAATTCAATTTCTTATCTAACAGAAGAGGGGTTAAAAAAATTACGATTGGAATTAGAACAAATGATTACAATTGAAAGACCTAGAATATCGCAACAAATAGCAGATGCACGCGATAAAGGAGACCTGTCGGAAAATGCAGAATATGATGCTGCAAAAGAAGCACAAGGGCTTTTGGAAATGCGTATCAGTAAACTTCAAGAAACTTTACGTAATGCCCGCCTAATTGATAAATCTCAGATATCAACCGACACAGTAAAAATATTAAATATTGTAACATTAAAAAACTTAACACAGAATATGATTATGGAATGGACAATCGTTTCAGAATCTGAAGCTGATATGAAAGAAAAAAAACTTTCAATAAATACTCCTATTGCACAAGCTCTACTTGGAAAAAAAGTTGGAGATATAGTAGAAGTACAAGTTCCTAACGGTAAAGTAAAATACGAAATTATAAATATTAATATTTAATAAAATGGCAACAATTTTCACAAAAATCATTAATGGAGAAATTCCTTGTTATAAAATTGCTGAAAACGATAATTTTATCGCATTTTTAGATATAAATCCTCTCCAAAAGGGACATTGTTTAATTGTTCCAAAAGTTGAATGTGATTATATTTTTAACAATGATGATAAAACATTGTCAGAGATATTGATATTTGCGAAGAAAGTAGCGAAAGCCATTGAAAAAGCTATTGAATGCAAGAGAATCGGGCTTACAGTAATCGGTTTAGAAGTTCCGCATACACACATACATTTAATACCAATTACAAAAGAAAAAGATATTTCTTTTACTAATACAAAACTTACACTATCTAAAGAAGAATTTATTGAGATAGCAGAAAAAATTAAGAAAAACTTATAAGATTTTTATTAAATTAATAAAAACAAAAACAAAAGGGTGCCAAAATTTAGCACCCTTTTTCATAATTTAAAAAACAATTACTTAAACACAAAAGAATTCGGAATTATTCCGCAGTAAAAGCTATCAATTAAAACAGCATTAGAACTATATCTATAAACAATTCCTTTTTGCAAAAAATCTATTGCATCAGAAACATAAACATCAGAAGAGACAGGATCAATACCCAAAGCATATAAGTTCCGATTATCAGCATCAATAAAAGCAATATTAGGCAACTCTGAATCTGTTTCAGAAAAGCGATATACATGATTATTTATATAATACAAAGTATCTTTACTACCATTGATTTTTAAATCAGACACAGAAAAACTGTTATTGATATAAAAAGTTTTTTCAATTAAATTATTTTCAGGATTAATTTTTACTATTCCTTTATCCCCAACAAAGAAAGAACCTTCAAAACCGCCATCACACAAAACCCACAACTTATTGTTCTTATCCTTAACCATTTTTCGTGGCTGTGGCAAAACTTTAATAGAATCTACAACAAGATCGCTTTCTGTATCAATAACCAAAATTTTATCGTCATAAGACCAGGAGTTTACATACACAAACTTTCCTACTTGCACAAATTCTTCCGAAGAATGCTGATACATATTATCAGAATGATTATCAATATTAATTTTTTTAATAATTGAAGATGATTGTAGATTTACAACATAAATAGATTTTGAATATAAATCGGAAACATATGCCTTCTCGTCTGAAAGGAAATGAATGTAGCGTGGAGCTACCATTTCTGTAAATTTTCCAAGAATTTTATATGTATTTGCATCAATAACACAAATTTTTCCGCTATTACAAACGTTAATATACAAACGATTGTCTCTTAAAGCAATAGATTGTGCTTGGTCTCCTAGCGGAATAGAATTTGCACGATAAAAAATTGTATTTTCTATTTTTTTCTGTTCTTTATCATAAAAAGAAATAGATGCATTTCCATACATATAATTTCCTTCAGACAAAATAAATACTCCTTTTTGTGTTGCCAAAAAATTTTCTTTTTCTCTCTCATCTTCTCGAATACAAGAAGAAAAAATCAACAAAAAAGCAATATAATAACAAGGATTTATTTTCATATTTATTTATATTGAATTATTAGATTAGTAAAAAAATTAATTCCTGGCATAGGTTGCCATAACAAAGAATAATATTTTTCATTAAAAAGATTATCAATTCCAAAATCAATGGAAAATTTTAAATTTTTCACTTGAAAGTTTTTCCCAAGGGAAATTGCATTCATATAATATTTTGGCAGAGAAGAAAGAACAGACAATTCTGCAGCAGAATCAGTATATCGTTCACTAAAAAAGCTCCATTTATAACAGAGCCAAAATCCCTTGTACTCGGCAATCCCTCTAAAATTAGCTGAATAAACTGGAACATATGGCAACTGACGACCAAAAGAAGCATCTCCGGCAGACATATTTGTAGAAATATTATGTGAAATTGTATAAGAAAAAGAAGCAAAAATTGCAAATTGAAATTTTTTTACTTTTATTTTTGTATTATTCGACAAACTTGTGCCGTAGGTTTCCACTTTTTCGACATTCGAAGGTATCCAATAACCCATTGCAGTTGGTTTCCACATTATCCAATCGCGAATAATATTATAATTTGCATTAAGGTCAAAATTTGTTTCAAAATTATTCTTGTTTATAAAAAATGACAGTCCACCATCAACAACATTAGCTCTTTCAGGTTTTAAATCTGGATTTCCGCCAGGGTTATAATATAAATCGCTTAACGATGGAAGCGAGTAATTTTTCGCCACAGAAGATTTTACGGCAAAATGATTTAAAAATTTATATTCTACAAAGAAGAGCGGAAGAAATGGTGAAAATTTTCTGTCAGCATAATCTTGTTTTAAAATTAATCCTGTTCTGAAATTTTTAAACGGTTCAGAAAAAACCGAAGTGAGCAAACATATTTCATTTCGATTTGTATCAAACCCTTGATTTCTAATCTCTTCGATTGTTTTTATCTTTGAAAAATTATAATCAATTTTTACCGTAAATTCCGTTTTTTTCAACAAATTATACTTTACAGTAATGTTATTATATAAAGAAGTTGTTTCTCCGTAAGATTTAATAATATCAAGAACAAATGTATTTACTTGGTTAGAACTTGAGTAATTTGAATAAAGTAAATTTCCGCCGTGAAAAGCAGAAAAAGAAAAATCTCCGTTCGACCCCTTATAATCTACAGAATACAGAAATTGATTATTATTTTCCCTATTTATATGATTATTGAATCCACTTTCATTAGTAGTAAGTCCCGGCACACCCCTATCCGATTTTTGGAACCATAATTTTGCTGAAAATACATTAAAAGAATTTAACTTATAATAAAATTCCTGCTCTGCTCCATAACGTAAATAATCGGCATTTTCTCTTCTTTCCTCTTTAGGATTACTAATATCGTTATTAAAATATTTAAAGTTGTTTTTGGAATAATTTTCAAAAACTTTTGTTACTGTCTGGAATTTCTTTTTTCCATATTTCAATATCAGAGAATTATCAAAGGAATAGAAAGATGCTATTTCTCCAGCGTATTTAAAGCGGAATCCGTCATTCCAGTCGGCATAAGATTTCAAATCTAAAATTCCTGACAATGAATTTTTATTATAAGAAGCGGAAGAAGAGCCGTAAATAAGATTAATTTCATCAGAAATTACAACTGGTATTTGGGACAAATCTGCAGCTCCCAAAATTGGAGAATTAAAAGGGATGTTATTCCATAAAACTGTTGTGTGTGAAGCTGTCATTCCTCTCATCGAGATTGTGCTCATGGCTCCCTTTCCGGCAGATTTTACAAATACGTCTGTTCCTTCTTGCAATAAAGAAGACAGATTATTAGTAATCTTTTGAGACATTAAAACAGAATCTATTTTCATTATAGATGCGGCAGTTTGAATCAAGGGTTTATCTGAAACAATACTTACCTCTTTCAAAATAATTAAAGAATCACTTTGAGAAAAAATTTCCCCAAAGCACAAAGAAAGTAAAATAAAAAAAAATTTTTTCATTATTTCTTTTTTTTAATTTACATAAAAATAAAGCATGCGAGGAAATTCGGCTTAATTCCACGAAGCCTTATTTTATATTAAAAATAGCAGGTTTTCTGACTCATTCAATAAGCAAAACGACTTCCCATTCATATTATAGAACAGTGTCTTTTTGTTTTGCCTCTGTAGAATTTTGATAATTCTACTCTGAAATTACAGCAGCGGGTACTGTGCAAGATTTTCACTTTGCTTCCCTTACTCCTAACAAGGAACTATTTTCTTCAAATATAACATTTTTTCATGAAAAAATTTTTAAAAATTTTTTATTACTATTATGTTATTAAACATTTGAAAAGATACCAAAAAAATTGTAAATTTGTACAAAATAAATTAAAATGGATAATAATTTTTTGAGTAAATTTACTCCAAAAGAAACAAAATTTTTTCCTTTATTTAACGAACTCACAGATATTATTTGCGTAGTATCTGAACAGCTTATTACCTGTATTGAACACAAAAAATCAGGTTTGGATATTAAGGAAGATTATGAGGCGATTAAACTTGAAGAAAAAAAAGGTGACAAAATCACAACAGAAATTTTAAATCAACTTCAAAAAGTGTTTATCACGCCTTTTGACAGAGAAGATATTCACGAATTGGCAAACTGTTTAGATGACGTCATTGACGGCATACATTCCTGTGCAAAAAAAATATATCTTTATAACCCTAAAGCACTGAACTATGAAACCTCAGCTTTGGCTGAATTGCTAAAAAAAGCTTCTTTACATATTAAAAAAGCAGTTAAAAATTTAGAAAATATTAAAAAGAAACAAAAAGACATTGGCTTTATCTGCGAAGAGCTACACGATTTAGAAAACGAAGGAGATGACTTATACGCACAATTTATTTCTACACTTTTCAGAGATGAAAAAGATCCTGTTGAAATCATTAAATTAAAAGACATCGTTGCGGGACTGGAAAAAGCAACCGACAGTGCGGACCATGTAGGAAAATCTATTCGAACAATTCTTGTTAAATATTCGTAAAAATCATGACTCTATCATTATTAATCATAGTAATAATTTTAGCATTAATTTTTGACTTCATTAATGGCTTTCATGATGCTGCAAATTCAATAGCTACAATTGTTACAACTAAAATATTAACACCTTTTCAAGCTGTTCTATGGGCTGCTTTTTTTAATTTGATTGCTTATTTTATTGCAAAATATGTTATCGGAGAATTTGGTATTGCAAATACTGTTGCTAAAACAGTTGTAGAAGAATTCATTACTCTAAAAATCGTATTAGCAGGGATTATTGCTGCAATTATCTGGAATCTTCTCACTTGGCTTTTAGGTATTCCGTCTTCTTCTTCGCACACACTTATAGGAGGTTTTGCCGGTGCAGCTATTATTGCCGTTGGTTTTAATGCTATTCACACTGGCGTTATATTAAAAATTGCGGCATTTATTGTTCTTGCTCCTGTTATAGGGATGTTGATATCTTTTCTTATTTCTCTAATAATTTTATATGCTCTTAAAGGTGTGAACCCACAAAAAGCACACAAATGGTTTAGAAAATTACAATTAGTATCATCTGCACTTTTTAGCATCGGTCATGGAATGAACGACTCGCAAAAAGTTATGGGTATCATTGTTGCAGCGATGGTAGCAGCGAGCAAAGACGGAGTTTTCCTCTTTGGTCATGAAGTTACCGGATTTGACACTATGCCCGAATGGGTTCCAATATCATGCTTCGTAGCAATTTCTATTGGAACGATGTCTGGAGGTTGGAAAATTGTGAAAACAATGGGTTCAAAAATTACAAAAGTTACTCCTCAAGAAGGGTTCATTTCTGAAACTGCAGGAGCTATAACTCTTTATCTTACAGAATTTTTACACATCCCAGTAAGTACAACTCACACAATTACAGGTGCAATTATGGGTGCTGGAGCAATAAAACGATTGTCAGCAGTTCGTTGGGGCATAACATCAAAACTAATTATTGCTTGGTTGCTTACTATTCCTGTAAGTGCAGTTATTGCAATGGGTATTTATAAGTTACTTCAGATTTTTATATAAATATTTATAAATATCTTTTAACTTTGCATTTATAAGAAATTAAAAAAATGAATTTTATAAACGAATTGGAGTGGAGAGGTATGATACATACCGTAATGCCCGGGACAGAAAAAATATTTGAAAATGAAAAGGTTGTTGCTTACGTAGGAATTGATCCAACAGCAGATTCTTTACACGTTGGTCATCTTGTTAGCATAATGATGTTGAAACATCTTCAACGTTGCGGTCATCAGCCAATAATTCTATTAGGTGGTGCAACAGGAATGATAGGCGATCCTTCAATGAAATCGGCAGAACGAAACTTGCTGGATGAAGATACATTACGCAATAATCAAAATGCAATAAAAAAACAATTATCAAAATTTTTAAATTTTGACGATAAATCAGATAATGCAGCTATCTTGGTAAATAATTACGATTGGATGAAAGAATTTTCTTTTATCACTTTTATTCGCGAAATAGGGAAACACATTACCGTTAATTATATGATGGCAAAAGACTCTGTAAAAAAAAGACTCTCTGGCGAAGCAAAAGAAGGAATGTCGTTTACGGAATTTTCTTACCAATTAATTCAGGGATATGACTTTTTGTACTTAAACGAAAAATATTCCTGTAAAGTTCAAATGGGCGGTGCCGACCAATGGGGAAACATTACCACTGGAACAGAACTTATCAGAAAAAAGAACGGAAAAGAAGCATTTGCAATTACTTGCCCTCTGATTACAAAAGCTGACGGCGGTAAATTCGGAAAAACAGAATCAGGAAATATTTGGCTTTCTGCCGAAAGAACAAATCCTTTTGAATTTTACCAATTTTGGCTTAACACCTCAGATGATGACGCTGTAAAATATATAAAAATATTTACGACCCTGTCTGAAACAGAAATAACAAATTTGATAAACAGCCATAAAGAACAACCTCATCTACGATTATTACAAAAAAAACTCGCAGAAGAATTAACAATAATGGTACACTCAAAAGAAGATTATAACGATGCCATTCTTGCTTCTTCAATACTATTTGAAAATCTATCAAAAGAAACTCTGAACTCACTAAACGAAAAAACAATTCTAAACGGCTATTGCGGGTGTCAACAATTTAATGTTTCAAAAAGTAAGCTTAACATTAGTGTTATGGATTTATTATCAGAAGAAACAACCATATTCCCTTCAAAAGCAGAACTAAAAAGAACAGTTCAAGGAAACGGACTCTCAATAAATAAAGAAAAAATTATTGACGAAAAAACTGAAATTAATCTTAATTCGTTAATATTAAATAAATTCTTACTTATACAAAAAGGGAAAAAGAATCATTATTTAATAATTTTTGAATAATAATAAATCTGATTTTCGAGGTCTTCAAAAAAAGATATAAAATAATATTAAAAAATTCTCGTTAATTTTTTATGCAATTTCGTTTTTGTTATATAATATTAATACTCTTTGTTTTTTCATTTACAATGTTTTTTTCTTGTGAAAAAATCAATTATACAACAAACAGCGAGGACAAACTCATTTTTTCTACAGACTCTGTCAAATTTGATACTGTTTTTTCATCTATTGGAAGTGCGACCAAACGATTTACAGTAAAAAATTCTAACAAAAAAAAATCTATTGTAATTGACAGAATATTTGTTGCAAAGGCCAATAATTCCAATTACAAATTAAATATCAACGGTATTTCATCAAACAATATCACAGATATCGAGTTATCTCCTGGCGATTCCATATATGTTTTTGTAATGGTAAATATAAATCCGGGTCGAGACGAAATGGTAGAAGACGATTCAATAGTTTTCATTTCAAACGAGAATACTCAATGCGTAAAATTACAGGCTTTTGGTCAAGACGTAAATTTAATTGACGGGGAAACCATTACAAACGATATGATATGGGCATCAACAAAACCATATTTAATATATAATTCTGCCTTAGTAGATACGTTTGCTACTCTTACAATACAAGCCGGGACAAAAATATATTTTCATAAAAACTCTTCATTATTGGTAAAAGGATCACTGAAAGTAAACGGGACAACAAATAACAGAGTTTTGTTTTCTGGCGATAGATTAGAAAATTATTATTTGGAACTACCTGGGCAATGGGGAATGTCGCTTTACGACAATGCCGGAAATTTAAGAGGATTATTAGGAGGTATACACTTGCTGGCAGGCTCTCGCTACAACGAAATACTAAACGCCGATATTAAAAATTCGTCAATAGGAATTCAGGTTGATTCTTGTGTTACTCCCAACGAGCCTTCATTGATATTGAAAAATTCAAACATCGAGAACAATCAACTTGTTGGACTTTATGCATTAGGAGCAACAATAGAAGCCGAAAACTGTGTATTTGCCAACTGTGGCTATTATACTGTTGCCTGTCAGATTGGAGGAAAATATCAATTCTTACATTGCACTTTGGCTAATTACTGGAAAGGAACAAGACCAAGTCCTCAACTCGCCTTTAGTAATTATTATACTTACACTCAAAACAATGTTGAACAAATATCTTATCGTCCGATAGAAGCCGCTTATTTTGGAAATTGTATTATTTACGGGAACAAAGATAACGAGATTAATATAGATTATAACCAAGGCGCTGAAATGAATTTGTATTTTGAAAATTGTTTAATTAAGTATAAAGATACTGTAAAACTAAAAAAAACAGGTTCATACATTAACAATGTTTTCAATTTAAATCCGAATTTTATTGATACACAGTCTCCATATGATTATATCCTCGACACTCTTTCTGCAGCAAAAGACAAAGGAAAAATTGAAATAGGACAATTAATTCCATTTGACCAAATAGGAAATAGCAGAATAACCGATAATAAACCTGACATTGGAGCATTTGAACGACAAGAATAATTTATAACAAATATTATGAAAAAAATTTTTATCTTATTATCACTAATCTCTATAGTCTTTTTTTCTTGTAATAGCAAAAAAGAGCTCCCTGACAACATTCAATCTGTAAAATTTGAAGAAAACAATGATTATTATAGGGTGATGTTTTATAATCTGGAAAATTTATTTGATACAGAAGATGATCCGGAGAAAAACGATGAAGAATTTACTCCTGATGGGGTTCGTGCATGGAATGATAGCAGGTTAAGAAATAAATTAAATAATATTTATAAAGTTATTACCGCTATAGGAGGTTGGGACTACCCTATTATTGTTGGACTTAGCGAAGTTGAAAACAGAAAATGTTTGGATATGTTGCTTGAAAGAACGCCATTATCTAAACAAAATTACAAAATAATTCACTACGAATCTCCTGACAGAAGAGGTATTGACGTAGCTTTACTTTATCGTAAAGATTTATTCACCCCTTATACCAGCAAAAAAATTCCTGTAATTTGGCCTAAAAATATTGGAACAGGAACAACACGTGATATCCTTTTGGTTTCAGGAATTACAAAAACAAAAGACAGCTTACATATTTTTGTTAACCACTGGCCTTCTAGGTGGGGCGGGCAAATGGAAACTGAAGAAAAACGGATGTACGTTGCTTCTCTTGTAAAAAAACATTGCGACTCAATTATTGATATTCAGAAAAATGCTAATATTATTATTATGGGCGACCTTAACGATTATCCAACAGATAAAAGTTTAATGAACGTTTTAAAAGCTCAAACAAAATTCGATAACCCTGAAAGTAATAAACTATATAATTTATCTTGGTATCTACAAGAAGTAAAACATCTTGGAACTCATAAATTTGACGGTCAATGGGGTGTTCTTGATCAAATAATTGTTTCGGGAGCATTACTAAACAAAAGTAATAATATTTATACAACAACAGAAGATGTTCATATTTTTAGAGATCCTTTTATATTAGAACCAGACGACAAATATCCAGGGGACAGAGTAAAAAGAACATATATCGGGTACAAATATCATGGAGGTTATAGCGACCATCTTCCTACATACATCGATTTAAAAATTGAAAAAAAATAGTAAGTTTTCTATTCTTTTTATTTTAATTTTCGTTGAGATTTTCGGTATTCTCTGTTTAATGCCGAATTGTATTTGTTTCCAAAAGAATACATAACATAAAAGGAAGGAATAATATAACGAGCATGTTCTGCCATAATTTCTACCTTCAAAAAATAAGCATCTAGTTGTCCTCCTAAACTCAGCACACTTGACCTCATAATATCTTTTGCGAAATCAAATTCTAAGCCTATTTTTGCACAAATCCCTGGTTGAACAGTTATTTCTGATAGGCCTAATAAGAAAGACGATTTCCCAATTATATCATAATTTCCATTTGGGGCATTAATATCAAATCTTTCATTTCTAATTTCATAAGTTGAGGAATTATATTTTTGATAATAAATAGGCTTACTAAAACATAAAGATACTCCTAAACTTGCCAACAAATGAATAGAAACGCTATTATCATCCCTTTTTTCAAAAAACATTCTTTTGTAACCATAAGCAAATTTAAGATTATGTACAGAATTTATTTTTCCGAAAACGAAAGACTTTTGATTTATTATAGAATAAACTTGATTTACAACCTTGACCTCCTTAAAATCGAATAGATAATTATATTCCGCTTCAATAACTCTTCTTAATCGATAATGTTTTCTCATTTGAAAACTATAATTAAAACCAAATCCATTAGAATTTAATTTAATACCATAAGTATTCAAATTATATCTATCTGGTTCTCGAGTTAAAGAAAATTCTCCTTGAGAAAATAGAGATAAAGAAAAAATAAATAATAATAATAGAAATAAAATTTTCTTAAAAGAAAACATAAATATCATTATTATCTACAACAATTTACACTTTGTCATTAATTTGTTCTGTATCAACAGAATAAGAGCCATAAGCAGGACAACTTTTTGTTGTTGTGCAAGATAATATTGCAAAAGTAAAAATTACTGCTACTATAATCGAAATAAATATCTTTTTCATATCATTAAATATTATTAACAAAATAAATAAAAAAAAAAGAAAAAACCTAATAATTTTCAATAAAAATATATTATATATAAAAAAGAGTTAAATTTGTATAAAAACAAAAAAAATATGGAAAAGATCAAAGTAGCCATAAATGGCTTTGGAAGAATCGGAAGAAACGTATTTAAGATCGCTTTTTCCAGAGAAGACATCGAAATTGTTGGAATAAATGGCTTAACAGACACCAAAACATTAGCTCATTTATTGAAATACGATTCAACTCAAGGAAGATTTGAAAAAAATATTTCTTTTGACGAATCGTCCATTATTGTAGATGGTAAAACGATAAAAGTGTCTGCAGAACGTAGTCCGCTTACAATTCCTTGGGCAAAAACCCCAGATGTTGTAATCGAATCCACCGGTGTATTTACACAAAGAGAAAGTCCAAAAGGAGGTTATGGAGACCACCTGAAAAATGGTGCAAAAAAAGTTATTTTAACAGCTCCATCAAAAGATGAAATTGACGCAATGATTGTTCTTGGCGTAAACGAAAAAGTTATTACTCCAAATTTAAAATATGTTTCTAATGCATCTTGTACAACGAACTGCATGGCACCAATAACAAAGATTATTAACGACAATTTTGGTATTGAAACAGGATTGATGACAACAATTCATTCATACACAAACGACCAAATAATTTTAGATGGGTCACACAAAGATTTACGTCGTGCTCGCTCTTGTGCTGTTTCTCAAATTCCAACTACTACGGGCGCAGCAAAAGCTGTTGGGAAAGTATTACCGGAATTAAACGGAAAACTCGATGGCATTGCTATAAGAGTACCAACACCAACAGGCTCTTTAGTAGACTTAGTTGTTAATCTTAAATCCGACACAAGCATTGAAAAAGTAAATGCAGCCATAAAAAAAGCTGCTGAAAATGAAATGAAAGGTATTGTCGAATATACAGAAGATCCTATCGTTTCTGTTGATATTATTCACAATCCTCATTCTGCAATTTTTGATGCAGGTTGCACTATGCTTAAAGGTAGAATGCTAAAAGTAATGGCTTGGTACGATAATGAATGGGGTTACTCAAATCGTGTTGTTGAACTTGTAGCAAAATTAATGAAATAATAGTTTTGCTTTTATTAATATAGAATTATAAAATAAAGAGCTAAATTAGCTCTTTATTTTTTTGGTACAATTTTAGTAAGAAAATTACTTATGAAAAAAATTTTTTGCAGTAGGATTTTTTTAGGATTTATTATGATTTTTTTGTTTAGTAATTTATTAAACGCTCAAGAAAATCCGAATATTAAATGGACAATTAGCAGCTCAAAAAACGATAATTCATTTTATGTAGATATTAATGCCGATATAAAAGAAAATTGGTATTTATACGGAATCAATATTGAAGAAGGTGGTCCACTCCCATTATTGATACAAATTGAAGATAGCGATAATTCTATTGAGAAACAAGAAATAATTTCAAAATCGGAAGCCCATACAACTTATGATGAATTGTTTAAAATGGATGTTGAAACTTATAAAAAAAATGCAAATTTTCAATTGATATACAAGCCTACAATAAAAAAAGAAGAAATTATCATTATAATTGACGGACAAATTTGCAATTCATTAGACGGTCAATGTGAAGCCATTTATCAAAAAATAAAAGTCAAAACTAATTACTAATGGCAAATATCCAAATTTTCGCATCAGACAGTAGCACAAATAGTTATATTGTAGATGATATTATTGTAGAATGTGGCTATTCGCTTTCCACTGTTCGTAAAAAACACAATGGATCTCCATTATCAGGATTTGTTCTATCACATAATCACATAGACCATGCCCGATATCTTCACCAATATGAAAAAGCAGAAACAATAGGCATAAAGAATTTATCCGATAAATATTTATATTCTATAGAAAAACACGGAACAATTGATTGTAAAACATTTTGGTTTAAAGAATCGTCTGTTTTTTTTCTTAGTGATTGTTCTCAAATAACAAAAAAACCGCCACAAGCAAACATTTACATGATAGAGTGCAATCACGATTTAGAATATATTGATGACATGAATCTATGGAATGTTTATCATTCCCGTAATTCAAAAAATCACTTATCACTACAAAGTTTAATTAAATATATTGAAGCGGATTATTTCAACAGAGAGGCAGAATTTATTTTTTTACACTGCAGTAAAGTTTTATTTAATATTGAAATTGCAGAAAAAAAATTGAACAAATTCATAAAAAAATTTAATTTTGCATCTAGAATGATAAATAAATAACACGATTAAGCTATCGTGGAGAAAATATAATTAAAAAAATTAATAAGATAACATGAAAGAAAAAATAAAATGTTTGATATTAGGCTCAGGCCCGGCTGGCTTAACAGCAGCAATTTATGCAGCGCGTGCAAATTTAAATCCAATAGTTTATGAAGGAATTTTACCGGGCGGTCAATTAACAATGACATCTGAAATTGAAAACTTTCCTGGTTATCCGAACGGAGTTACAGGAAATGTTCTAATAGACGGAATAAAAGAACAAGCAAAGCGTTTTGGAACAGAAATTCGATATGGAGCAGTTACATCAGTTGATTTTTCACAATATCCTTTCAATGTCGTTATTGACGGAGAAGAAGAAAAAAGTGTAGAATCGTTGATAATAGCAACCGGAGCATTAGCAAATTATCTAGGACTAGAGAGCGAAAATAAATTCAAAGGTAACGGAGTTTCAGGATGTGCTGTTTGTGATGGATTTTTTTACAAAAAGAAAAATGTTGCTGTAGTTGGAGGAGGAGACACAGCAGCAGAAGACGCCTTGTATTTGTCGGGACTATGCAATCATGTTTCTCTAATAGTTAGAAGAGACCAACTTCGTGCAAGCAAGATAATGCAGAAAAAACTTCTGGAAAATCCTAAAGTTGATATTTTCTGGAACAATAACGTAAAAGAAGTATTAGGAACCGACAACGATGGTGTTACAGGACTAATAATAAACAATAATAAAACAGGAGAAACAAAAGAATTGGAAATCTCCGGCTTATTTTTAGCTATCGGTCATACTCCTGCATCATCATTATTTAAAAATCAGCTTGAAATTGACAATGCTGGTTATATAGTTACAAAACCCAATAGCACTAAAACATCTGTAGAAGGTGTATTTGCTTGCGGAGACGTTATGGATAGTTTATTCAAACAAGCAATAGTAGCTGCAGGAACAGGATGTAAAGCTGCATTAGAGTGTGAAAAATTTTTATTGGAAAAAGAATAAAAAGGTTCACCTCTAAATTATACCGAATGAAGAAAGTAATAATAATAATATTTTTATCATTAAACGTTTTTTTATTTTCTCAAACAAAAACTCCGAATGCAATTGATACAGTTAAATCCGGAAGGTTTGATGTGATTTTATTTAATGATAATTCCTGGAAATATGTAAACAGCGACAGCGTTAAAAAAGTCATAGCAATAGAAGATTCTATTAAATTATATGATTATATTAAAACGCATAAATTTCTTACATGTGCCGATATTACCTTTGATGAAAATTGGGACACAATAAACTTTTTATCGGAAACAGAAGAACGCTACAAAATATACGAAGACACATTATTGATAGACTTACTCTGCAGTGGAGATTTTGCCTGCCCATATAAGGGAAAAATTAGCTCACGTTACGGTTGGCGTTGGGGACGACTACATCAAGGAATAGATTTACAACTTCGAGTTGGAGACACAATTGCCGCTGCTTTTAATGGGAAAGTAAGATATACAGGTCGCCACTATGGATACGGAAATGTGGTTGTAATAAGTGCAGATAATGGATTAGAAACTGTTTATGCACATTTATCAAAAATAATATGTTCTAAAAATCAGACTGTCGCTGCTGGAGAAGCTATTGGCTTGGGAGGAAATACTGGTAATTCAACGGGACCTCATCTCCATTTTGAAATACGCTACAAAAACTCTCCAATAAATCCTGAGTTTATTGTTGATTTTGAAAAAGGAGAGTTGCTAAGTCCAACCTTTTTAATAATGCCAAATCTATTCTCTGAAGTAAGAGAAGCAAACGAAGCAAAATATCACACAATAAGATCCGGAGATACATTAGGAGGAATTGCAGCAAAATACCGTAGCTCAATAAATAGAATATGCTCATTAAACAGTATTTCACAGAACAAAATACTACAAATCGGAACTTTATTAAGAGTAAGATAAAATAAAAGATATTTTTTTACTAAAGAATTTGTTTATATTTGTAAAAAAGAAATTTTTTTGAATAGAAAGTACAAAAAAATTTTACAGTAGTTGATTATCAATATAATTTAACCTAATTTATTAGCAAAATAACAAAAAATGTTAGAAGAAATAATTTATCATAATACCGTTTTGCAATGGATAATAACTCTTTCAATAATTATTGGAGTAATAATTATTTGTAAAATATTATCATTAATTAATAAAAAGCTAATTGTAAAAATAACAAAAAGAACAAAAACAAAATTAGACGACATATTATTTTCATCGTTAGAAAAACCGATAATAATAATTATTATGTTGATAGGTTTTTTTATTGCATACAAGCAGCTGAGCTTTCCCGAAGAAATTGAAACAAACATAAATAAAATTCTTCGTTTCTTGTTGATAATTTCTTTAACATGGGCAATAAGCAGCTTTGTAATTGGAATATTTGACCACACAGGACAAAAAAATTCTCAGAAGAATCCTGATTTTAAAAGATTATCTCCATTAATAAAAAGAACCATAACAATAATAATTTGGCTGTTAGGGATTATTACAGCACTTAATAATATTGGCGTAAACATTGCCACTCTCTTAGGAACATTGGGAATTGGAGGATTGGCAGTAGCATTAGCTTCTCAAGATACAATAAAAAATATTATTGGTGGAATAACATTAATTTCTGACAGACCGTTCAAAATTGGTGACAGAATAAAATTCAATAACATAGACGGAACAGTTACAGATATCGGACTAAGAAGTACAAAAATTCTCACTTTAGATAAAAGAATAATCACAATAGCGAACTCACAAATTGTTGATTCTCCAATAGAAAATATCAGCGGTGAAGAATCAAGGAGAGTTGTGCTCAATCTTGGACTAACATACAATACAACAATAGAAAAATTAAATTTAGCGATAAAACTTCTTCAAGGAATTCCTGAAAACGTAAAATTTATTGATAAAAATGTATCAGCAACATTTCAAAATTTTGGAAACTCTGCATTAATAATTACACTCATATACCATATTGAAACTAATTCTCCTGATCTAATGGAAAGTATTTCCGATGTAAATTTTTACATACTCAGTGTTTTTAATGAAAATAAATTGGATTTCGCATATCAAACACAAACAATTTATACAAAAGCGATAGAATAAAAAAAAAAAATATTTTGTAAATTCAAAATAAAACATTAACTTTGCACTCCAAAAGAAAAAGAATAAATAGAACAAAATATCAAAGATATGGCACATCATAAGTCAGCAAAAAAAAGAATAATACAAAACGAGGTTAAACGTTTACATAATAAATATTATGCAAGAACAACCAGAAATGCTGTTCGCGACTTAAAAAAATTAACAGATAAAGACGCTGCAACAAAACGTTTACCAGAAGTAGTTAGCATGTTGGATAAATTGGCAAAAATCAATGTTATTCATCATAACAAAGCAGCAAACCTAAAATCTGCAATTACAAAATATGTTAATCAATTGGCTGTTTAGTTCAAAAAGATAAGACATAATAAAAAATAAAGGACTGCCCCTTATTGGAGCAGTTTGTTTTTTTATGAATAAAAAACATCAAACAATTACGGATTGGTCGATGGACGACCGACCTCGCGAAAAATTAATTAAAAAAGGAGTTAAAGCATTGAGCAACTCCGAACTTTTAGCAATTTTATTTCGTTCCGGCACAAAAGAAAAAAATGCCGTTGATTTAGCAAGAGAAGTTCTAGACAATTGCGGAAACGATTTAAACAAATTAAGCAAATTAAATTATTTCGATTTAAAAGAAATAGACGGCATTGGAGATGCAAAAGCAATTTCTATTATTGCTGCTTTTGAATTGGGAAGAAGACGGCCAGAAATCAATCCCAATCAACAAATTACCACAAGCAATTCTGCTTTTAATATTATTCATCCTTACTTTAAAGACCAAGAACAGGAAGAGGTTTACATCATTTATCTAAGTCACAAATTGGCTGTTATCGAGATTTTTCATGTAAGTAAAGGTAGTATTTCTGCTTCTATCGTTGACATTAGAATTATTTTAAAGAGAGCTCTACAGAATTTGGCAAGTTCAATAATTATTGCACACAACCATCCTTCAGGTTCATTAGAACCAAGTAAAAACGATATAGATATAACAAACTCATTAAAACAAGCATGTGATCTTTTAACTATAAAATTAATGGACCACTTAATAATTGGCAATGATAATTATTATAGTTTTGCCGATGAAAATAAACTATAAAGAATATGCCTAAAGGAATAGTAATACAAGCAACTGGAGCAAATTACTTAGTAGAATGCGAAGATAAAGTATTATTATGTTCTCTTTCCGGAAAGCACCGTATAAAAAAAATAAGAACAACAAATCCAATCATTGTAGGAGATATTGTTGAAGTAGAAATTTACAACAACAACGAAGGATATATAATAAAAATTTACGAAAGAAAATCGGAATTATCACGAAAATCAACTAATTTGTCAAAAAGAGAACAAACATTGGCGGTAAATATTGATTTGGCAATTTTCTTCTTTACATTAAAAAACCCAGTTACAACATTAATATTTTTAGACAGATTCCTTGCAATTTGTGAATACAACAAAGTAGAAGCAATTATTGTTGCAAACAAAATCGACATATATAACGAAGAAGAAATGAAGTTATTAGACGAGATTTTGGATATTTACAAAAAAATTGGATACATAACGACAAAATGTTCTGTACAAGAAAATATAAATCTTGATGAGATTAAAAAAATAATTAAAGATAAATCTTCATATATTGTTGGATTAAGCGGAACAGGGAAGTCTTCGTTTATAAATGCTATAGTTCCTGAATCAAATTTAAAAACAGGAGATATATCAAAAATTCATTTGAGCGGGAAACACACAACCACATTTGCTCGTCTCATTTCTCTTCCCTTTGGTGGCAATATCATAGACTCTCCGGGCATCAAAGCTATTGGAGTTATTGATATGAAAAAAGAAACTATGTCGCATTATTTCAAAGAATTTTTTGAAATTGCAGAAAATTGCAAGTATTACAATTGTCAACATATTAACGAACCGGAATGTGCAGTAAAAGATGCTCTTGAAAATGGACAAATTGCAGAAACAAGATATAAATCCTATCTTAATTTGATGTTTGATGAGAACAATAAACACAGGAAATAACCGCTTTGATAATGTTTTTTTAATATCATACTAAGTTTTAACATCTTTCGTTATTATTGAAATGAGAAACAACAAAAAATATTTAGTTTTAATAATACTGGCTATTTTACTAAAAACAGAATTATTTGCTGAGAATAGTACAATAGATAGTATAAACGATTATTTTGTTGAAATCATAAACTCGAATAACGACCAAGAAAAAGAAATAATTAACGACAAATTAATATACCTCTTTAGCACTTTCTTAAGTGACAACGAATCTTTTAATACTAATTTTTCAGAAATCCCTTATATAAATGCACTAAAATCTTCAGATAATAAATTGAATGTAATTACATGGAATTTAGCATTTAGAGACGGCACATTCAAATATTTTGGTTTTTTACAATACAAAAACAGAAACAATGTAAATGTTTTTTTTCTCCAAGACAGAAAATATTACAATGAACAAATATCGTCAGAAGAAAATACAAAAACTGGATTTTCTACAAATTCCGAATGGTATGGTTCATTGTATTATGAAATAATCACAAAAAAAGACAATTCCAAAACATACTACACCCTACTTGGTTGGGACGGGGCAAACTACAAAATAGACCGAAAGGTAATTGAAGTATTACATTTTTCAAGAAATAAACCTGTTTTTGGAGGTAAAGTTTTTAAACAAGACAAATTAGTTAGTGGAAGAATAGTTTATGAATTTGCAAATAATACATATATGATGATGCGATACAGCGAAAAAATGGATATGATTATTCTAGACCATTTGTCCCCATCTGAAGAAAAATTCGTTGGTATTTATTCTTTTTATGGTCCCGATTTTACTTACGATTCCTTTACCTTTCAAGGAGGAAGATGGGTACATATTTCGAATATTGACGTTACTCCTGCAATGCCATATATTAAGAAAAAAAATATAAGTCATTTAAAACGACTTGGTTTTTCAAAAGACTTTTAATGATTAAAAATCCCAAAAATATTATTATTTATTATATTGATAATGATGTAAATGACATTAAAGAGTTTACATCTAACTTTAATCCTAAATTTAAACACGAAATCAAATATAATACTTCCATTCAGGTTTTTTATAATACATTAAAACAAGATATTGAAAAAAATAAAGATCTGAAAATCATTATAATTAATAGTTATATTAAGAGTAAGAGTCTCAACACAAATACCGCAACAGAAATAATTCCTTTAATTCGGCACTTGGACAAGAATATTAAAATTATCGTTTTTTCAAAAGAAAATAACTACACATTTAACATGAGCGATAATTTTCTAAAGGCTTCTGATTTTGTGAAACGCAACGATACTTTTTTCTATGAAATCAACGCTATTATCAATAAATATATAACAGAAGCAGAATTAGAATGGACAAATCTCCTTTTTCGTTTTAGTTGTCTGTTTTTAATAATAATTATTATAATAATAATAATTGTATTTTTTTTATTAGTCTAGAAATCTTCTATAGTTAAATTTAGAGTAGAGACAGGTGGTTTTTCAATTCCTGCATTCAAATAATCAAAAGCAGCCAATGCAATCATTGCGGCATTATCTGTTGACCATTTTAAAGGAGGAAGAGACACCTTAACATTTCTTTTTTTACACATTGCGATTACGGCTTCTCTTATTTGAGGACTTGCAGAAACGCCGCCAACCATAACAAAAGATTTTGAAGGATATATTTTCAAAGCTTTATTTGATTTTGTAATTAACACGTCAATTACTGCTTCTACAAAAGAAGCTGCCACATCCGCTTTGTTATAGTCTTTATTTGCTTCAATATAACGTGCAACAGCAGATTTCAAACCAGAAAAAGAAAAATATAAACCCTTATCAATTACAGGTCTAGGAAATTTTATATTTGCATTTCCTTCCTTTGCCAATTTATCAATAAGTGGCCCTCCTGGATAACCTAATCCCAACATTCTTGCTACTTTGTCATAACACTCTCCCGCAGAATCGTCAAGAGTAGAACCCAACAATTTTATATCGGTTTCACTTGTCATATAAGCTAAAAAGCTATGACCTCCGGAAACTAACAATATAGTTGAAGGAAAAATTATTCGTTTTTCCTCTAAGTCTGCACTTCTTAAATGCCCCCGCAAATGATTAATTCCGATAATTGGTTTATTCCAACCTATTGCCAATGCTTTTGCAGTATTTATGCCAACGAGAAGCGAGCCTATTAACCCTGGACCTCTTGTTATAGCAATAGCAGAGATCTCGTCTTTAGTAATATTTGCTTTTTTCAATGCTTCGTGAACTGTTGGCAAGATAGATTTAATATGAGCTCTAGCTGCAAATTCGGGATAAACACCTCCAAATTCATTATGTATAGCAAGTTGAGAAGATATTACCGAAGATAATATTTCTCCTTCAGAATTTACCAAAGCTACAGCGGTATCGTCACAAGAACTCTCTATTCCTAGAATAATTTTATTCATTTTTTAAAATATTAAATATAGTTTTTTCGGATATTAGTCCCGCACGTTCTATAACCGGATTTTCCTTCCTACAATTAATAATTGTAGAAGGAACGTCCTTACCTTTGTCCCCATCAATAATTAGATCGGGGTTACCGTTAAGCTGGGATAAAATATCATTTATGTTATTTGGAGTTTTTGATTCTCCATGTAAATTTGCACTTGTAACAAGTAAAGCACCAACAACATCTAGAACAGAAAGCAAAAAAGCATTATCGGGAATACGAAAAGCTATCTCGTCTCTATTTTCAAGCCACAAAGGTTTTTTAGCATCGTTTTTAAAACCGGCAACAAAAGTAATTGCACCAGGAACTAAATCAGATGACAAAAGTTTTCTAATATTATCATTAATATCAACAGATAAATTTTCCAAGGCACTAATATTAGAAACCATAATAGGTAAAAACAAATTCAGCGGTCGTTTTTTAAGTTGATAAATTTTTTCCACTGCATTTTTGTTGGACGGAATTGCTGCTAAACCAAATACTGTATCTGTTGGTACCAGTAAGACACCACCATTATTTAAAACCGATACTGCTTGTTTTAATAATAACTCTCCCATCATGCAAAATTATAAGCAAATGTACAAAAAAAAAGATAGCATACCAAAAAAAATGTTAAATTTGTAGCTTATTATGGAAACGGAGATAACAGAGAAAATTATTTTAAAAGGAGTTCGAGTAAACAACCTAAAAAATATTGACATTGAATTACCTCATAATAAATTAATTGTAATAACTGGGCTGTCAGGCTCAGGAAAATCTTCATTGGCCTTCGACACTTTATTTGCAGAAGGGCAGCGTAGATATATTGAAAGTTTATCCGCATATGCACGTCAATTTTTGGGGAGAATGCACAAACCTGAATTGGATTCTATTCAAGGAATACCTCCTGCTGTGGCAATTCAACAAAAAGTAATAAACAAAAATCCTCGCTCAACTGTTGGCACAACAACCGAAATTTACGACTATCTACAATTGTTGTTTGCACGCATAGGAAAAATATATTCTCCAATTTCTGGTAATGAAGTAAAAAAACACAGCATTAGCAATATTGTAGATTTTATTACTAATTTAAAAAATGACACACAAATATTAATTTGTTTCAAACAAATAATTAATAATGAAGATGATATAAAAACAGTTTTAAAATCTTTGGTAAAACAAGGTTATTTACGTTTGGTTATTGATTCCAAAGTTATTAAAATTGACGACCTACTTTTAGAAAATGAAAATATTTTTTTCGACAAAAACGAATTAACAATAGTATTAGACAGAGTTACAGTTGGTGATAATAGCCAAAACTCACGGATTTCAGACTCTGTGCAAACTGCAATTTTTGAAGGAAAAGGAGAATGTCTTATTGCAGAATATGAAAAGACAATCTCAAAATATTATAGTTTTTCTACAAAACTTGAATGCGATGGAATGACTTTCACAGAAATAACCCCGCAGACATTCAGCTTCAATAATTCATTAGGAGCTTGTAGTTGTTGCGAAGGATTTGGAAGAATATTAGGAATAGACGAAGACTTAGTTATTCCGAACAAAAACTTATCAATATTCGAAAATGCCGTTGCCTGCTGGCGTGGAGAATTTATGCAAGAATATAAAAATCAATTTATTATAAATTCTTCAAAATATAATTTTCCTATACATAGACCATATTACCAACTCAGCGAAAAAGAAAAAAATCTCCTATGGGATGGTAACAAAGACATCATTGGCATTAATAAATTTTTTGAACTTATTGAAAAACAAAAACATAAAATTCAAAACAGAATAATCATTGCGAGATATAGAGGAAATACTGTTTGCCCTGTTTGTAAAGGACATAGATTAAAAAAAGAAAGCAACTACGTTAAAATAAATGGATACTCTATATCCGATTTGGTTGATATTCCAATATCAAAATTGAAAGAATTTTTCGACAGTTTAATATTGGAACATGAAGATGCTGAAATTGCCAAAAGATTACTAAAAGACATAAAAGAAAGAATCCAAGTCGTTATTGATGTAGGGCTACATTATTTAACATTAAACAGAGCTTCAATAACGCTGTCGGGAGGAGAATCACAACGAATAAATTTAGCCACAATATTAGGTTCTGGACTTGTTGGTTCTCTTTATGTTTTAGATGAGCCAAGTATCGGGTTACACCCAAGAGATACCGAAAAATTAATACAAGTATTAAAAGCTCTTCGCGACAAAGAAAATACAGTTGTTGTTGTAGAACACGATGAAGAAATAATTAGAGCAGCCGATTATATTGTTGACGTAGGACCATTAGCCGGAATACACGGAGGTGAAATTGTTTTTGCAGGAAGCTTAGAAAAGTTATTGGAAAATAAAGAATCGCTTACCGCAAAATATTTAAGAAAAGAATTAAGTAATGATAATTTACCCTCTGGTAATAAACAGTTTATAAATAGAATAAACATTATTGGGGCAAGGCATCACAATCTGAAAAATATTGATGTATGTTTTCCATTAGGTGTAATAACTGTTGTTACGGGAGTAAGTGGAAGCGGAAAAACAAGTTTAGTAAAAGGAATTTTATTCCCGGCAATTAAACAAAAGCTGAATATAAGTACAGAAAAAATTGGTAATTGCAGTGACGTAAATGGAGATATAAAATTTATCACCGATATTGAATATGTTGACCAAAACCCAATAGGAAAAAGTTCTCGCTCCAATCCTGCAACATATATAAAAGTTTTTGACGAAATAAGAAAATTGTTTTCAAAGCAAAAATTATCTGTTCTAAATGGTTATACAGCAGGACACTTTTCTTTTAACTCTGATGGAGGGCGATGCGAAATTTGTAAGGGCGAGGGCGACATTTTAGTAGAAATGCAATTTTTGGCAGACGTTCATTTAAAATGCGAGGCCTGCGACGGAAAAAGATATAAAGACGAGATATTAGATGTTAAATACAGAGACAAAAATATCTATGATGTATTGGAAATGTCAGTTTCGGAAGCTATTGAGTTTTTTTCGCAAGAAAAAACAACAACCAACAATTCTATTGTAGGATCATTGCAACTTCTTTATGATGTTGGTCTGGGCTACGTGAAATTAGGACAATCTTCTACTACACTTTCTGGCGGAGAAGCACAAAGAATAAAACTTGCTGGCTTTTTGTCGAAAGGAAAAGGAGAACCAAAAATTTTTGTCTTTGATGAACCAACAACCGGATTGCACTTCCATGACATTTCAAAACTCCTAGAATCCTTGATAAAGCTACGAAATATGGGTCACACAATAATCATTATAGAACATAATCCCGAGGTAATTAGAAATGCAGATTACATCATCGATTTGGGTCCTGATGGTGGCGAAAATGGAGGTTCTTTAATATTTCAAGGAAATCCAAAAGAGTTGAAAAAAAACAGTGTTTCTAAAACGGCAAAATATATTTAATAAAACCATTAACTTTTCTTAAAATATGGACATTAACACAATAATTCAAAAATTACTTCATGACGTAAATTGGGTTGGAGTTTTGCATGAAACTATTATTGTATCTAGCTTTGTAGTTATTATTATGATTTTAATCGAATTTGTAAATTTAGCTACAAAAGAAAAACTTAGTACTCTTCTAAATAAAAATTCTTATTTACAAATAATTATCGGAACTCTTTTCGGGCTAATACCAGGTTGTATGGGAACGCTTATTGTTGCGGCATTATATTCCGAAAGAGTAATTTCAATAAGTACATTAATCGCAGCAATGATAGCTTCTGTTGGTGACGAAGCTTTTTTTATGTTGGCGGTTATGCCTACTGAATCCGCTTATCTTTTTGGAATATTGGCAATTCTTGCTATTGCGACAGGATTTACCACTGAATTTATTATTAGAAAAAGAAAGAAAACTAGCGTCCCCACAAATAAAAAAAGTATTATTGCCGTATCAAAATGTTATGACTGCACTGAAGAGACTGAAGAAAAGGAACATCACGCACATAATTCGTTTTCATTTAAACACATAACAATAAATAGATATAAGATAATCATTGTAACAATACTTCTCGCAATTGTGGGTCTTTTGGCTACAAATACGATTGGACACAATCATGCCTCTGGAGAAGAACATCATGGTCATTCTCATGACGAACAAATTTCAGAATGCTGTCATAGCGAAAGCTACCACAATGAAAAAACATTTTCTGTAACTCACAACGAAAGTTCCGAAGGACAAGTGATAAAAATAACATTAATTATTGCATCATTATTAGGTAGTATCTTAATACTGTTTAGCAGCAACCATTTTGTAAAAAATCACATCTGGAAACATATAATTCTTAAACATTTTGTCAAAATAATTATTTGGATTACATTAACATTAGTAGTTTTAAATTGTTTGTTTCAATTTATTGATATAAACAATTGGATAGAAGATAATTATTTTATCATGCTACTAATTGCAGTCACTGTTGGGATAATTCCACAATCGGGACCTCATCTTATCTTTATATCCTTATTTGTTCAAGGGGTTATTCCATTTCCAATATTACTTGCAAACAGTATAGTACAAGATGGACATGCAGGTCTTCCTCTTTTGGCAGAAAACAAAAAAGCATTTTTCCTTAAAAAAGCTATTGCAATTGTTCTTGCATTATTAATTGGAACAATAGTTTGGTTTATATAACAACTTTGAAAATGAAAAATACAAAAAAATGAGTAGAAAAAATTCTACTCATTTTTTTTTTAAGAAAAAATATATTATTTATTTTTTATTTCTTTGTTCCATGTGTTTACCATAACGTGTTCTAAACTTATCAACACGACCAGCAGTATCAACTAATTTAACTTTACCTGTATAAAAAGGATGAGAAGTATTTGAAATTTCCAATTTGATTAATGGATATTCAGTTCCGTCTACATCAATTGTTTCTCTTGAATTTACTGTTGATTTTGTGATAAAAACATTTTCGTTTGACATGTCTTTAAAAGCAACTAAACGATATTTTTCTGGATGTATTCCCTTTTTCATTTCTAACTGTCTATAAATTTGAATTGCAAAATTACAATTTTTTTTGTTAAAAAAAAAAATTTTTTAACTTTTTTTATTAAAAATTGCTTATTTTTTTAAATTAATAAAATAAACCAATAATTTTTTATAATTTTGAGCAAATTTTCTGAAGAAACAAATTGTATAAAACAATAAAAAACAACTAATGGTTGTTATTAAATATCATTTATAAAAATGAAATTACACACAAAAGGATTAATAAAAATATACGGGAAACGAGTTATCGTCAATAATGTTGATGTAGAAGTAAATCAAGGCGAAATTGTCGGGTTGCTAGGCCCGAATGGTGCGGGAAAAACAACAACTTTTTATATGATAGTTGGCTTAATTCGTCCTAACGAAGGCACAATTTATTTGGATGACAAGGATATTACAAAATATCCGATTTATAAAAGGGCAAAGAACGGTATCGGTTATCTTGCACAAGAAGAATCGGTTTTTCAAAAAATGTCAGTAGAAGACAACATATTAGCCGTCCTTCAAATGACAAAACTCAGTAAAGCCAAGCAAAAAGAAAAAATGCAAAGTTTATTAGACGAGTTTGGGCTAAACCACATCAGAAAAAGTAAGGGATATCAACTGTCAGGAGGAGAACGAAGGAGAACCGAAATAGCAAGAGCTTTAGCTATAGACCCCAAATTTATTTTATTGGATGAACCATTTGCAGGAGTAGATCCAATTGCAGTTGAAGATATTCAAAAAATCGTAACAAATTTAAAAAACAAAAATATCGGTGTATTAATAACCGACCACAACGTACACGAAACACTTGCAATTACAGACCGTGCGTATTTATTGTTCAAAGGTTCAATTTTAAAACGAGGTACAAGTGAAGATTTGAGTAATGACGAACACGTAAGAAAAGTTTATCTCGGAGAAAACTTTGAACTTAGGAAGTAAAGATTATTCAAAAAAAACCGAATTAAAATTTACAAGATATAGTTTTTCCTTTGCACGTGTAAAAGCGGTATAAAGCCAACGAAAAAATTCATAGCGTTGCCCCGGCTCCAATTTTTCAAAATTCACCCATCCATGGTCAAGAAAAACTGCTGACCATTGTCCTCCTTGTGCTTTATGGCATGTGATGGAGTATGCAAATTTTACTTGAAGGGAATTAAAATATGGATCAGAAAAAATTGCATCGTTAATTTTTTTCTTTGTTCCCAAATATTCATATTCCTGATAAAGACATTCATATAATTTTTTATAATAATCTTCACTTAAGTTTGCTGTATCAACAGAAAGAGCATCGAGTGCAATTTTAACGTTTATCTCTAATTCCAAAAAATCCGTAAAACGAACAAGAACATCGGCAAAGCGACAATTATAAATTTCTTGAATTGAATTTATTTTTACTATCTCCAAAATATCTCCATTCGCTATAAAATCAATTTCTGCATTTTCGGGCAATGAAGTATAACTGTTTTTTACAACCATCAACAAATCGCCTCTTTCAAGTTCGTTTTCTCTCCATAAAATTCTATTCCGAATACCATTATTGTAAACATTTGCATTTTTATTTGTTTTACAAATAATTTTTGTTTCGAAAAGACCATATTTCGAGTATGCCGAATCTATCTCATCAATAATAGAATCAGAAGAAATGGCAACAATATCGGGGTAATTGAGATTTAATTTTGGATATTTTACAAAATCAATATCATTTACTGAGTTTCTAATAATATTTGCATTAACAAGAATTCCAGAATCCAACGACTGACGTAAAACATCGTCCAAATTAGAATAGTGAAGACTCAGCCCAGAAGATTGTAAATATTTAACATCCAATGCTGGACTTAAAGGAGTTGAAATTGGTGGCAATTGAGCCAAATCTCCAATAAAAATCAAACGACAATTCTTTCCTGAAAAAACATAATTTAATAAATCATCTAAAAGCCTGCCCGTACCAAAATCAGAATTACCAGTTGCAATGTTTCCAATCATTGATGCTTCATCAACAATAAAAATTGTATCCTTATTTTTGTTGAAATTAACTTCAAATCTGCTGTCTGAACTGTCTATGCCTTTTTTCCGATAAATATGTTTATGTATTGTATAAGCATTATAGCCTGAATAAGAAGAAAGAACTTTTGCGGCTCTTCCTGTTGGAGCGAGTAATACAGAATTGATTTTTA
>CAZBPT010000002.1:66869-77736 GCA_964493875.1 uncultured Bacteroidales bacterium
GTATTTTTGTACAAAAATATATAAAAAATAAGAAGAAATGAAAAATAAATCAATTATTATAGGCGGAAGTCTTGTATTATTCGTTGTGGCTGTTCTTTTGGCTATATTAATTATTAAGAACATAAAAAAACCAATAGACTTTGAAACTTTGTCAAATGGACGATTTGAAAGTACAAAAATAAGATTAAATGATATAAGAGAAGCTCAAAAAATGTACAAAGATACAAAGGGATATTTTACTCCTTCTTTTGATTCGTTGATAAAGTTTATTGAAACCGGACAATTAAAGGTTGTTAAAAAAACGGGTCATTATAATCAAGATTCAATGACAGAAGACCAAGCAATAAAAGCAGGTAAGGCATTTCGTGATACTTTACTTTTCCCAGTAAAAGACTCTCTTTATAACTTAAGAAAAAATTATAAAAAATTTCCAAAAGATAAACCAAAAAATTATTTATTGGAAAATATTAAAGACCTCGCTTTTATCCCTGTTGGTAAAAAAACTCCTTTTGTTATGGATACAACAACAATAGTAACTGGCTCAGGAGTTTTAGTTAAATCTTTCCAATGCTATGCAATGTATGATGATATTTTAGATGGTCTTGACAAACAATTAATAATCAATAAGAAATCTACAAATTTTGAAGATATCTATGCTATTAAAAAAATTACTGTAAAAGACAGTCTTAACAATCCTATTTTAAAAGATACTCTTTTTATTCAATACAAAGGAAAAATTTTAGATACAACTTATTATTTGATGGAAGACGATGCTTTGTCGGATGAAGTTATTGACAAAAAAGATCTTGGCAAATATAAATCTAGCCAGTACGGATACCGTACAAACGCTATAAAACACCATGCTTGCTTAAGAATTGGTCACCTTAAAGAAGCCAACAATTTAGCAGGGAATTGGAGCGAAGAATAAAAAATGAATAATTTTATTGTTAAAAGCAACAAACTTACTGCTAACGATACTTCGACATTGTCCATTTTGATTAGTCAAAATGGACTGTCGTATTATATATGGACAGAAGAAAACAACACAATAGAAGAAATATCATTTACCAATACAAAAGAAGATTACGGCATTGAAAATTTTTTAAAAGATAATAATTTACTGAATAAAAAATTTAAAAATGTTTTTTGCTCCTACGCAGTAAATAAGGCTACAATTATTCCTCAAGCTCTTTACTCAGAAGAAAAAAAAGAAAAAATTTTTTCATTAAACTTTAATTTCGATAAAGACAAAGAAATTCTTTTTTCAAACAAATGCGAACAAACAAAAAATATTATTTTGTTTTCCATTGACAAGAAAAATCATAATGAAATTACGGCAGCATTTCCCGAAGCAAAGATTTTTTCATCTGCTTTATCTTTTATCCAAAACAGTTACTTATTCAATAAATTGTCATTAAACAGGAATACAACAAAAGTATTTCTTCAATTTTTCTATGATTATTTTGAAATAGCAGTTATTAAAGAAGAAAAAATATTCCTTTTCAACACATATAAATTCAAGAGTGACAATGACATCATTTATTATATCATGAACATTTTTGAGCAGTTGAAACTCTCTCAAGATGAAAGTGAAATTATGATTTCGGGGTTTATAGAAAAAACAAATTCTGCCATTTTTATGCTGAAAAAATTTCTTCGATTAGTGTACTTTTCCCCTATTGATACAAGTTTTCGTTACAACTACCATTACACAGAACAACAACCACATTATTTATATTATTTCATAAACAACTTAAAATGCGTATAATTGCAGGCAAATATAGAGGAAAAATCATAATAGCACCCTCAAATTCAAAAGTAAGACCCACAACCGACTTTGCAAAAGAAGCTTTATTTTCAATGCTAAACAATACTTTTAATATTGAAAACTTAAAAGTCCTCGATTTGTTTAGTGGAACCGGAAGCATATCTTACGAATTTTGTAGCAGAAATTGCAAATCACTTATAGCTATAGAAAACGACAGTAACCAAGCAAAATTTATTAATGAGCAATTTACAAAATTAAATTTTTCACAAGCAAAAGTCATTAATACTGACGTTTTTAAATATCTGCAAAATTGCAAAGAAAAATTTGATATAATTTTTGCAGACCCTCCGTACCAATTAGAAAATATTGAAAATGTTTATCAATTAGTTTTTCAACAACAACTTTTATTACCCGATTCTTGGCTAATAATTGAACATTCTGTAAAAAATGATTTTAGCAAATTTAAATATTTTTTAACTCATAAAAACTACGGAAGCGTAAATTTCAGCATATTTGAAGTATAATACAAACTATTGTTATATAATGGAATACAAAGAAATATTAAATTTTTTGTTTAATTCTTTGCCTATGTATCAAAGAATTGGAGCTTCAGCTTATAAAGCAGATTTATCCACAAGTATTAATCTCGACAAATATTATAATCATCCTCATCAGCACTATAAAACCATCCATATTGCAGGAACAAACGGAAAAGGTTCCGTCTCTCATTCAATTGCTTCGATTCTACAAACTGCAGGTTATAAAGTTGGATTATACACTTCACCGCATTTAGTTGATTATAGAGAACGCATTCGGGTAAATGGCGAAAAAATATCTAAAGATTACGTTACAGACTTTATCAATAACAGCAGAGAATTTATTGAAAAAGAAAAACCTTCTTTTTTTGAAATGAGCTCCGAAATGGCTTTATGCTATTTCCGTGACATGAAAGTTGACATCGCCGTTATTGAAGTCGGAATGGGTGGCAGATTAGACTCAACAAATGTAATAACTCCTATGCTATCTATAATTACTAACATTAGTTTGGATCATACACAATATTTGGGAAAAACAATTTCTGACATAGCAAAAGAAAAAGCAGGAATTATTAAAGAAAATGTTCCATTACTTGTTGGTGAATATAATATCAAAACAAAAAACATTTTTACGAATATCGCAAACGAAAAAAAATCGCCAATACATTACGCTTTTGAAAAATTCTCTTGCAGAATAAGAAACAACAATTGTTTTCAAATATATAAAAAAGACAAAACAAATAATTTAGAAGATAGCATTGTAATTAAAAACTCAAAATTAGGCGGTTCTTACCAAAGAAAAAATTTTGTAACAATTGTTTCGGCAATAAAAGTTTTGGAAGAAATTTTGAATGCAAAAATTAGCAATGCGGAAATTATTTCTGGTATTGAAAACGTAACTACAAAAACCGGTCTTCGCGGGAGATGGCAGATTATCTCGGAAAAACCTCTCACAATTTGCGATACAGGTCATAATTTTGCAGGATTAAAATACATTTTTAATCAATTAGAAAAAACGCTAAAAGAAAAGGATAAGAAAAAGGAAGGAACAAATAAAGTTCATTTTGTTATAGGATTTGTTAGCGATAAAGACACAAAGAAGATTTTTTCAAAATTATTGAACAAGAAAAATAATATTTGCTACTATTTAACTCAAGCAAACATACCAAGAGCGATGAAAATTGAAGATTTAGTTCAGTTAGCAGATAAATATCCTGAAATTTCTGTTTTTGATAATTTCAAAGATGTAAAATCAGCATACCTTTCTGCAAAAAAACACGCAAAATCAGATGATATTATTTTTATTGGTGGAAGTACATTTGTTGTTGCAGATTATTTGGAATATTTGGAAAGCAACAATGGGGGAACTCTCAGAGATGAATAATGAGTTATCCTGTCAAAAAATTATTGTTTTATAAAAGTATAAGTAATTTTACCTTTTTCTGTTTTTCCTCCGATAATAGATGAAAATTTTGAGTTTGCTGCTGCTTTTTTTGCTGCATCAATAATACAGGAATTATCGCTTCCTTTTGAAGAAACAGACGCTAGAGAAGTAGAAACAACAGAACCCTGAGGATTAATTGTAATATTAATAACAACCTTTCCCTCATCCATACAAGTAAAAACAGGCACTTCTATATATCGTTTCCCGCGATTTTTATTTTCCAAATCAACAAAAACCAGAGATGGACCAGAATAACTGGTATTTTCATTTATAGAATTTGTTTTATTATTGTTTTTTGGAGTTCTATCGATTTTATTGTTTTCGTATTCCTCCTCTTCTCTATAAAAGCTATTTGAACGATTATCGCCATATTTTTCTTTTAAAAAATCACTTTCATATTTAGCTTTTAATTCTGCCTCAGACATTTCATCATAATTATCTTGGTTATAAGATGATTGTTTGTTTAATCCTGCAGCCATTCCGGAGTTTTTTAAATTGCTAATATATTCATCAATATTTATTTCCTCTTCCAAGGACTCAGCTTCTTTTTCTAATTCCTCAGCTTTTTCCTCTAAAAAATCTAATTCCATATATGAAATTGGAGGATTATCTTCGTAAGAAACACTTATTTTCAGAACAAGCAATGCAATTATAACGATAAGATGTACAATTATCGTCAATAATAAAACATTTAATTTGCGTTTTAGCTCCTGCATATAAATATTATGCAAAAATATAAAAAATAATTGACAAAAATATTTTATCTTTAAAAATTATTTACTAAATTTGCCTTTTATAATAATATTATGATAAGAAGAACAATAATTTCACTTTTATTAAGCTTTGGTTGTTTTATTTCTCTTTTTGCACAAATGGAAAATCCGGTAAAATGGAATGTTTCTACAGAGAAAGTAAATGAAAAAGAAATTAACATTATTTTTGATGCAACAATAGAAAATCATTGGCATTTATATTCCCAATATTTTGAAATGGGCGGTCCAATGCCGTTATTTTTTGAATTTACTCAAAATGAAAAATACAGTTTGATAGACAGCGTTATTGAAAGTCCAGAACCAAAAGTTGAATTTGATGATGTTTTTGGTGTTGAGGTTAAGTTTTTTGAAAAAACTGCGAAATTCGTTCAGAAAATCGAAGTAAAAACTGAAAAAGGATTTAATGTTCCGGTAAAATTAGACGGGCAGGCATGCTTTGATGACGGTAAATGTATTGTTATCGCATTAGACACCATAATTCCAATTAACGGAGGAGAAGAAGTAGTATCAGAAAATACTTCTTCAAAAGCAACTACTCCTATTCTTGTTACAGAAAACAATTTCCCATTAGATGCAAATGCCGACAATCAATCATTGTTCATGTTTTTCTTAATTTCAATCTTATTCGGGATAATCTCAATATTAACACCATGCGTTTTCCCAATGATACCAATGACTATCAGCTTTTTCATGCAAGGACAGAAAAGCAAATTCAACTCCATCATAAAAGCCTTAATCTTTGGAATCTCAATAACATTATTATATACATTAGTAGGTGTAATAGTTTCACTAACAAGTGCTGGTGCAGACTTTACAACAACATTAAGTTCACATTGGATACCAAATCTTATTTTCTTCTTGTTGTTTGTTGTGTTTGCTTCTTCTCTATTTGGATTATTTGAATTTTCAATTCCTACAGGACTAGCAAACAAAGCAGACCGTCAAGTTGACAAAGGGGGTTTACTCGCAGCATTTTTCCTTGCAGTTACTCTTGTTATTGTAAGTTTTGCATGTACTGGTCCAATTGTTGGTGCTTTATTGGTTCAAGCAGCAAGCGGGAATTTCTTACAACCAACAATAGGAATGTTTGGTTTTGGATTAGGTTTTGCGATTCCTTTCACAATATTGGCAATAATACCAAAAGCATTAAACAAAATCCCGAAATCTGGTTCTTGGATGAACTCTGTAAAAATTATCATGGGATTTGTTATCTTGGCTTTTTCACTAAAATTTTTATCAAATATCGACCAAAATTATCATTTGAACTTCTTAAGTCGTGATATTTACATCGCTATTTGGATTGTTCTTTTTGTGATATTAGGAATATATTTTCTTGGTAAAATTAAATTTCACTTAGATAGTCCGGTAGAACATGTAGGCTTTTTCCGTTTATTATTGGCAATGAGTTGTTTTGTTTTTGCATTATATTTATTCCCAGGTCTTTTCGGAGCAAACCTTTCTCCAATATCAGGATTATTACCTCCAAAAACATCACAAAAATTTGATTTAACGATGAGTGGAAATAATTCATCAAAAGCAGAAAACAATCTATGTGAAACGCCAAAATATTCAGACGTTCTTCACGCACCATATAATGTTAATGCATATTTTGATTGGAAACAAGGTATTGATTGTGCAAAATCTCAAGAAAAACCAATTTTATTATATTTCACAGGTCATTCTTGCTCAAATTGCAAAGAAATGCAAGCAGAAGTTTGGTCAAATGCAGAAGTACAAAATTATTTTAACAATGAAGTTGTTTTAACAGAATTATATGTTGATGAAAAGACAATAACTGTTGATGAAAGCGACCAGTTTACATCTATAAAAGACAAAAAATTAAAACGCAAATTAGGTGAAATTAATGCCGATATTCAAATGGTAAATTTTGAAAGCAATACTCAACCATTTTATGTTTTAATGTCTCCTGACGGTAAAGTTCTAACAAAACCTATGACTTTTAATTCAAATGCCGATGACTTTATTAATTTTTTGAAATCAGGATTAGAAGAATTTAATAAAGGAGAATAAGCGAGAAAGAGTATTTTGTGATATGTTTATAGAATCGATAAAACGACAAACGAAAGTAGGTTGGATAGAGGTAATTGCCGGTTCAATGTTTTCGGGGAAAACAGAAGAATTAATTCGCCGATTAAGAAGAGCTGAAATTGCACAACAGAGCGTTGAAATTTTCAAGCCCTGTGTTGATACTAGATATTCAAAAGAAGAAGTAGTATCTCACAATTCATCATCAATTCGCTCTACTCCCGTTGAAAAAGCACAACAAATACTGTTACTTGCTGGAGGCGTTGAGGTTGTCGGTATTGATGAAGCACAGTTTTTTGACGAAGAAATTGTAAATGTAGCCATCACTCTCGCAAATAACGGAACAAGAGTAATTGTTGCAGGTCTCGATATGGATTTTCTCGGACGTCCTTTTGGTCCTATGCCGGCTTTTTTTGCTGTAGCAGAATATGTCACAAAAGTTCATGCTATTTGCGTACAATGTGGTGATATTGCTCACTTTAGTTACCGCTTTGCTAAAGAAGACAAAGTACTCCTACTTGGCGAAAAAGATTCTTACGAACCTCTTTGCAGAAAATGTTATAATGAAAGACAAAAAAAATAATCTTTCTATTCTTCTTTAATATCAAAAATATCATATCTATTGTAATTTTTCCAAATCTCAATAGAATAATTTCTTAACTCTGCCCAATACATATCGGTATTATAACCATATTGTTGCACCATTAAAGAAAGATCATTTTTTATAGTTGAAAAGATTTCCTCTTTTAATGAAATTTTTATCTTCCGATTATTATGATAAATAATAGCTCCCGGAAAAATTTCTTCATTTACACTAACGGAAAAAGCACCATAGCCCATAGTTGCTCCCGTTGCCACTTGTAATCCATCGTTTAAACAACTTATGGGAGGCTTATTTCCGGCTAAACTTTCAATTCTTATTTCATCAAGACCAACATGCAAATATTCCATTACTCTTAATCCCATTTTTGCACCAATTATAGAATATGTGCCTAAGTGAGAATGAATTTCGGAACTCAAAGCCACTAATTTATATTCATCATAACCATAGATGGAAATTATTGTATCGACATTTGGCAAAACGTCTTTTGACACTAAGAAACCTGATGTTGGAATTTCATTAAAAACAACACCTGCATCTCTTCTCTCGGAATTTAAAATTGTTAAGAATAAATTTTCATACGGCACAGTTTCCTTTGTTGTGACAAGCGACAAGGTTTTTGAAATTGCACGTTCTTGAAATTGTTGAGGATAGATAATGTAGATAGGAAGGAAATCGTCCCATAAATTATATTTGTGATTATTATTTAGAGAAAAGAAATTTGAAACAGCTCTTGAATACTTTGTGTTCAATTCTTTACAATCATTATAAAAACTATCCGACAGCAAGGGAGTGTTATTTGAAAATAAAATTTTTAAAGGAATTGGTAATTTTGCAATATAATTATACGCTAGCGTGTCTGTTTCATAATTATAACCAGAAGGAGAAATATTCTCAAAATAAGAATACCACAAGATATATTGAATTTTGCTTATAATTTCGGGGTGGGTTTTTAATAACTCACTAATATTTGACAAAGGTCCCATAGCAACGATAATCGTAGGATTATTGTTATTTTTTATTGCATCATACAATACTTCAACTGCGGGTTTATAATTTTGATTGGTTTTATTATTATGATTTTTGATAAATTTATCCCAAAATAAATTAGCGTGGGAGCTGTATTTTTTTGAAGTATTTCGGGGTTCTCCTTCTCCAATCATTATTCCTTCGTGATTATATAAATATAATATTCGAGAAAAATTTTTTGCAGCATCATTTGGATTTAATACACCATCAACTGTAGTTATAGCATTAATATTAAAATCCTTGGATGCTAAAAAATATGTTATTGCTCTAAAATCATCCAATCCGCAATCGCTATCAACAACAACATTAAACTTTGCAAATTTATGGGCATAAGAAAATGAACAAAGGAATAAGAAAGAAAATAAGAAAAAAAGATTTTTCATAATTAAGATTTTTTCTTATACATCGAATTAAGATTTAATCCGACACCAATGTGGTGAGAAAGTCCACTAAGATGGTATATGCCAATAGCATAAGACAAATTAAATTTTTGTAAATCGAGTCCTACACCGGCAGAAAATCCGGCTAATCTTCTCTTGACGGGAACAGCGAGTTCCATACGTCTTTTAACATTAAATCCCAAGTCAATGTGAAATGCCCTGTGGGGAATTATTTCCACACCAAAAACAAAATGGCGAATAAATTCGTTAGCAGCTTCGCCCACTTTATTCATAAAAGTTTTTTTGGTTTCGGGTTCACCCAATACAGTATTTTCGATTTCGAGAGATGATTTATAATATAAGTTCCAATTAAGTAAATCTTGAGCTGTAACGGAAATACGAATTGGTGCGTGTTCAAACTTCTTTGAAAATCCGATTTGGATATCAAGAGGTAAAGATTCGGAATTATCTTTCGAATATTTTTTCATTTGAAATCCTAGATTTTTAACAACAAGTCCGGCAGAAAGGTTTTTTACCGTATCGATATAACTTGTTCCTAAATCGAGAGCAACACCAAAAGAAGATGCTATCCAGTAATCTGAAAAAATCATTTTTAAGGAAGCCCCAAATCTTATTTTATCGTATTTTTTCAAGGCGACAGAATAAGATCCGGAAAGAACGTAATCTCCAGCAGTGAACTCTTCGTATCTTATTCCGGTATAGTCAGCATTTGTAAAAGAACCATAATTATTAAATTGAAGTCCGATAGCAAAAATTCCTGCTTTTTTAAAATTTTTTGCAAAAGCAACAGAACCCATGTTAATATCGCTGATATAATTTACATAATTAAGAATTAATTTATCGGACATCGCGGGACGTAAAAGTGCAGGATTATGATTTACAAAATTCAAATCTGCCTGAAGATTAGATACATTGTTACCACCGAGTGCGGCGATTCTCGAGCCAAAAGGCATATTTAAAAATTGATATGTTTTTTCTCCCCCCGACTGTGAAAAGACAGAAGTACAAACAAATAAGAGGGTTATAAAAACACAATATAATCTCATTTATATAAATATGAAATACAAAAATAATATTTTTTTCCTTTATTCAACAAAATAAATTATCGGAATTCTTCTAAGGATAGGTTTTGACATTCCCGAAAGATATTTCTTCACAGGCAGGAAAAGCATACCTCCACCGTTTAAATCTCCATTCAATGATTTTTTAAAAAACTTTGAATTTATAAAAAAAACTATAAATTTGTATAATGAAAAATATACCTACACGCCAAAAAGCTCAAAAAGCTGCAGGTATAGGCAAGATATGGGCAAACATTAAAAAGCATTTATGCTAATATTTTGATACAATAAAATGAACTACTTCTCACTATAATAAAAAAAATAAATTGCATTAGATATGATTAATAATAATAAACATATAGGAATTGAAATTCCAGAATCAATGCCTAATTTCATTTCTGCCAATGAAATAGAGTCGTTAAAGACAATAGGATTAGATATTGAAATTAAACGTAAGCCAACCCCAGGACCAATGAACATGTTTGAATGGTTAATACCAACTACAATTGTTGCTTATATACTCAAACCATACTTTGAAGGTTTTTTAAATGAAGCTGGAAAAGACAACTATTTAGCTCTAAAAAAATGGATTAATAACATTGTAGATAAAGCTCGTCAAATAAAAGTTCATACAATCTATTCCTCAATGTTAGTTGATAAAAAATCAAAAAAATATAGTCAGTCAAAATCTGTATCTCTTTTTCTTCCAACTAAAGATGGAAAAGTTATAAAATTACTATTCGATAATGATTTGTCAAAAGATGACTGGGATAATGCAATTGACCAACTACTTGATTTCACGATTGAAAATTTCGAGAAATACCCTAATGATATTTTGTCAAAAAATATTGCACAATTAGGAACTGACAATTATGCAATATTTGCTATTATTGATAAAAAAACGAAAAAGTTGATTTTTTACGACCGTAAAGATTTAGTACGACTCCATAACCAAAATATAGATAACGCTAACAAATAAGATTAAATTCAACCTAAAAGACAATAGCTATCAACAGCTTTATTTCATGAGGAGTTTCAGCGATTTTCTAGCTTTCGTGGCTCGTTAAAAAGTTGTTGTAACTCGACAGTAACTCGCCCCAAAACGGCAAGGTTTCATACCGCGAAACGTTACATTAACATACAATTTTATTCCTAAATAAAAAAAGATTTTATTTATTTATTGTTTAATTGTTTAAATATCAACATTT
>CAZBPT010000003.1:0-22999 GCA_964493875.1 uncultured Bacteroidales bacterium
AATTATATTTTTCAATGTTTTTCATCAAAGCTGTTTTTTTATCTTTTTCTGTTTCACTTTTGTAAACAAATCTGCTGTATATTTTTCGTAAAGTTCAAACAGATAAACCATTCTGTTAGCTTCGCTTGTAAACGGTTGCGGACGATACGCCAAATCAACCGCTTTGTCAAGTTCGTTATGTGCTTTTACAAGTGCAGGAGGCATTGTTAATGGGTCGTATAAATCTGCCAAACTACTATTCGGAAATTCGGTACGAATATCTAAAATCTTTTGTGCTTTTTCTTCTATTGTATTTATTTGCTTTTCTGTTGGATTTTCAGGAAATGGAAAGTTATTATATACCAATTCATTTGAATAACGATAATCACTTTTAATTCGACCACACATATTTTTAACCCACGCCATATGCATCGTCGTCATTAAAACTCCAAAATGATATAATTTTCCATTTTCAATAAATAAACAACTATCGCTAGCAATTGTATTTTCGTCAAAGAAACCTATCGGAATATACCGTCTATTTTCTGATGAATGCCTTGGAATTAAAACATAACTATTTTTTGGTTGTCTGTCTTCACCAAAGAGAGTTGGAAATGCAGCAAGTTTTTGTGTCGCTTGTCTAGAGCTTTCTGCTCTTAATTTTCTTACACTCTCAACTCTTTCTGTAACTAGTTTAGCTTCTTTTAAATCTGTTGGGTTCGCATCTTTAAGCCACAAGCACCAACGTTTTTGAGCATTTAAAAACTCGTAAGCACTAATAAGTGGTTTGAAAAACTTTTCAGATTTAGAATCTTGTTTAATAAACTCATTTTTCTCATCATCAGTAAATAGAAAATTTCCACCATCATTAGGCATGCTACCAAATGAAATATCAGGAACATTGCAAATTGGTTTACGACGTTTACCTATAAAAATATCCTTTGCATCAACCAAATACGGATTAATATTTTTTGCTTTTAGTTCGTGGGCTTCGCCCTTAATATCTTCGTACTCAAAAATGCTTTTGTTATTGGTGTCGTAGTTAGCGAAGCCAATTATCACACAATAAACTGCTGCATTTCCTTTAGCTTCGTTGCTCCATTTAAAAGTACGGTGTGCAAAATGAATTTTTATGCTGTACATATTCAACATCACATTCCACAAAATGCCCACTTGTTCGCCTTGGGCGATTGAATTTGTTGAAACGAAAGCAACTTTAATTTTTGTGCCTTGAATATATTGAGCTGCTTTAACATACCAAGCTGTTACATAATCTAAAGTTCCACCACCTGTTACACCTGAAAATATCTTTTCCATATCCGCTTTTTGTTCAGGTTTTTGAACTTGCTTACCTATAAATGGCGGATTTCCGAGAATATAACAAAGTTCGTTCTTAGAAACTATGCTTTCCCAGTCTGTTTGTAATGCATTTCCGTGAACAATCTTAGCCGCTTTTTTCAATGGCAATCGAACAAAATATTGTCCAAACTCGTTGCTAATAAGCATGTTCATTTGGTGGTCAATCAACCACATTGCTACTTCGGCAATACGTGCAGGAAATTCTTCGTATTCAATGCCATAAAATTGGTCAACGTTAAGCCAAAGAATATTGCCAATGTCGGTTACTCGTTGTCCTGTTTTGTACAACTCCCTTAAAATATCCAATTCCAATAAACGCAATTCTCGATACGTAATCACCAAGAAATTACCGCAACCGCAAGCAGGGTCGAGAAATTTGAGTGTACTTAGTTTTTTATGAAATTCGGCAAGTTTATTTTTATTGCTCTTAATGTTTTCAAACTCTTGTCTTAGTTCATCTAAAAATAAAGGTTTGATAAGTTTCAGTATATTTGTTTCGCTTGTGTAATGTGCTCCCAAATTTCTGCGTTCTGTCGGATTCATAACGCTTTGGAACATTGAACCAAAAATTGCAGGTGAAATTTTGCTCCAGTCAATGTAACAGCAATCTAACAATGCTTGTCGCATTTTTGTATCAAAACTTGCCATTGGCAAAATTTCTTCAAAGAGTTTTCCATTTACATAAGGAAAGTCGGCAAGTTGTTCATCAAGGTTTTTGAAACGGTTTTCATTTGGAGTATTTAGAACTTGAAAGAGTTCTTGCAACTTGGCTGCAAGGTCACTACCATCTTCATTTGTTCGTTGCTCGATATAATCTTGAAATTGTTGTTTATTAAAAATGGTTGTATCTTCAGAAAATAATAAAAACAGAATGCGAACCAAGTAAACTTCTAATGGATGTCCGGTATATCCAATTTCTTTTAATCGGTCGTGAAGTTTTCCCATCAATTCCGCTGCTTTAATGTTTGCAGGGTCTTGTTCTTTGTAAACTTTCTTTTGATATCCTAAAATGTATCCGAAATGCTGAACGTTATTTACAAGGTCGTTTAGCTTAAATTCAATGTGTTTTTCTTCTTCGAGGTCGAAAAGCCGAAAGTTTTCAAAGTCGGAAACAAGAATGTATTTTGGTAATTCGTGTTGTTTTAGTCCGTGTGTGTAGTCAATTGCTTGTTGATATGCTTTGTCAAGGTTTTTGCCCCGACTTTTCATTTCAATAAGAATAGTACCTTTCCAAAGCAAGTCAATATAACCGTCTTTTTCGTCGAGTTTTTTAACTCTATGCTCAAAAGTAGCAACTCTCTTACTGCTGATACCAAAAACATTAAAGAACTCAACTAAAAATGGTTTTGCGTCGGCTTCTTCGTTTGAAGTGTCAGCCCATTCCTTTGAGAAATTTAATGCTCTGTCTTTTATTTCATTCCAGCTTAATGCCATATATTAATTTTCAAACTTTCCATAAATAGTTGCTGTGTCGTTCTTAATAATTTCCACTCAGCATTTTATTTTCTAATATGTAAATATACAATTTTTGTAAATACTTAAAAAATAAAATTTCAAAATAATTTTTTTTAAGGGGGAAATGTGGGGTTGAGGAAAAGTGGTTTAGGGTTTAGGGTTGCAAAATTTTGTCTTGTAATAGGAATTAAGAAAAAGACCAACTGTTGCAACTGAATTAACTATAAAGAATGTATAAATTGTGTCATTAATTAAATAATCATCATTTGTTTTGCCGTGAAAGTTGGTTTTCTCACTTCTTAATTTTTCAATAGACTGATTTATTGTTAAAAGAGAACGTCCTATTGTTATAATTTCTTTAGGAAGGTCTTCGTTTGTTAGTTTGAACTCTTTTAGGATTATTAAAGTTAGTTTGTAAAGCGTTTCTCCACCAGTTATTTTACTTGAAATTCTATTATCTTTTAGTATTTCTTTAATAATACTCTCAAGAGCAGAGTTAGTAAGTCCAACCGCTAAACTAGGGTCTGTTTCAATTTGTTTATATGCTTTTGAAAATGTGTCGTATGCTGTTTTGTAATCTGCTTTCAACTCATTCTTAAATATTGGAATGGAAGGAATAAAATATGGAGTATCTACACCCAAGTCAATTGCAATCTTTAGTAAATCAGCTCCTGTCATATTATGAAGAGTCGATGTCAAATCAATTTTCTTATTTGCATTTTCAACGATTGAAAAGTTCTCCCAATAAGCATAGTAAATACGATTATCATCATGAACTTCATGCCATTTATTAATATACTCTCTAACATCTTTGTTAGATTTGTATTCATCACGAATCGCTTGCGCAACTGATTTGATAAGTTTCATTTGATATTTTGGTGAAATTAAGTCGTCCATATTTTTCTGTCAATTATTTCTAACAAATATACACAACATTTTATGTGATTTTCAAAATGTTGAAAAATAAAGGAAAACAATTAACAAATTCTAAAATCAGTTGATTATCTTAGATTTAATAATAAATATATGTTAAAAACGTTTTTGCAGTATGAAATCTTGCCGTTTTGGGGCAATTTTTGTCGAGTTAGAGTAGCGACAGAAAGATTTGTTATTTCTTCTGAATTTTTATTTTTTTAATAGAAATAAATTGGATTAGTGTTTATTTTAGAAATTTTTATCGGGAAATCAGGATTTAAAGAAGATATAATCTCATAAAAAATTTCTTTTGTAAATTGTTCCGATTCATAATGTCCTATATCACACAAAAGAATTTTATTTTCTGCCAAAAAGAAATCGTGATATTTCAAATCGCCAGTGATAAATGCATCACTAGAAAGAGCAATCGCATTGTTGATAAGAAAAGCTCCACTCCCACCACATAAAGATATTTTTTTTATTTTTTTATCTCTTAACTGCGAATGACGTATATATTTTACGAAAAAAATATCTTTTAATAAAGTCAAAAATTGTTCTTCGGATATCTCTTCTTCAAGTTCTCCATAAATGCCAAGTCCTGTTTGAGAATTGTTGTTTAATGTGATAATATTATAAGCAACTTCTTCGTAAGGATGCACAGACAACATTGCAGAAACAATTGCCTTTTCGTTGGATTTTTGTAAAACCATCTCTACTTTGGTTTCATTTTCAAAATGTAATTTTGATTTTTCTCCTACAAAAGGATTTGCATTTTCATTGGCACGAAATGTTCCTAGTCCTTGACTGTTGAAACTACAAGAATCATAATTTCCTATATTGCCAGCGCCGGCTTCAAACATTTTTTCCCTAACAATATCAACAAAATCATTAGGAACAAAAACAGATATTTTTTCTAAAGTATTTAAACTTGGAGAAAGAACAGAAATATTTTTAAGATTTAGTTTTTTAGCAATTTTGTAGCTAACACCATTATGATAATTATCAAAATTTGTGTGACCGCAGAAAATTGAGATATCATTTTTTATTGCTAAAACAATAGCTTTTTCAATATCATTAGAAGATGTAATTCTTTTTAATTTACTGAATATCAAAGGGTGGTGAGAAATTATCAAATTACAATTATCATTAATAGCTTCATTAATAACGTCAAGCGTTACATCTAAACAAATTAGAACGCCTTTCACATCATGATCATAATTCCCCAGATTAAGACCGGAATTATCAAAATCTTCTTGTAAAGATAGCGGTACCTGCTTATTAAGGAAAGAAACAATATCTTTAATTTTCATTGGATTTCCTTTTTAATTTCAATTAATCTATTTTTAATTTTTTCCAATTTAGTGATTATGGAATGATTTTTAACTACTTCGGGTTGATTATTTGAATAAGCATTTTTAGCGCCGGCAATAGTCATACCTTTAACCTTCGTAAGTTCCCAAATAATTTCTATACTATTGATATCAGCTTCGGAGTACATACGTCTATTTTTTTTTCTTTCAATAGGAAGATCAAATTCTTTTTCAATAAAACGCAAGTAAGATTGTTCAATTTCTATTGATTTTTTTTCTTTCAGATATTCAACAACTTCCTGTATAGAGTATTTATATTTGGGATATTTTTTTTTCATAAAGTTTTTTCTAAAAGATAATTAATACAAATTTAGAAAAAAAAATTGTAAAAAAAAACAAATAAAAAAAACCGCTAAAAATTTAGCGGTTAAATAGTTGAACTGAATAAAAATGTCTTTGTTATTTTATATTTTCACAGATTGCGGCAAAAGCAGTAGGGTTATTCATAGCTAAATCAGCTAACACCTTACGATTGATATCAATATTTGCTTTATGTATTTTGCCCATAAATTCGCTGTAACTCATTCCATTGATACGAGCACCGGCATTAATACGTTGAATCCACAAACTTCTAAAATTTCTTTTTTTGGTTTTTCTATCTCTATAAGCATATAATAAACCTTTTTCATACGAGTTTTTGGCAACGGTCCAAACATTTTTTCTTGAACCAAAATAACCTCTCGTTTGTAGCATTATTTTTTTTCTTCTTCTTCTTGCTGCTACTACATTTACACTTCTTGGCATAATTTAATATTTTTATGAATGTCAGCGACCTTAAGGTACTTTCAGCTTGTGCCTGCTTACGATTGGCTGATCATTCGGTTATACATTTATTTTACTTACTAATAAATTTTTATTTCATTGCTAATAATAATCTCACATTTTTCATATCGCTATCAGCTACAGTAGTAAAATGTGTTAAACTTCTTTTACGTTTTGTAGATTTTTTAGTCAAAATGTGGCTTTTATAAGCATGTTTACGTTTAATTTTTCCAGAACCGGTGAGATCGAATCTCTTTTTTGCACCGGAATTTGTTTTCATTTTTGGCATTTCTTCAATTTTTTAATTGTATATTTTACTCAATTCAAATTTCTCGCAAAATTATCATTTTTATTTTAAAAATCCAAATATAATTTATTTTTTAATTATGTGCAATAATAATAAATTTATAAAAATCAAACGTATAACTTTTCAAATAGTTCACGTATTTCTTTTGATTCTCTTAAAATTCCAAGAGTAAGATTAGCATGGCCTTTTGTATATCCATTACCAACAATGAGGTTAATGTCTTTACCAACACCTTCTGCTCCTAAAGCCGCTCTTGTGAAACTTGTTGCCATAGAGAAAAAATAAATTAGTCCTTGTCCTTTTGTAATTAATATGGAAGTCATTTCTGTATTCGGAACATTCACATTATTGATTGTAACATCGCAGCCACGTTCGCCTACAATTGGTTTTACTTTATTATAAACGTCCATAACGTTTGTTGCATCAGCAATTATTACTTCGTCAGCGAGTTTCATGTCTTTGATTCTCTTAGCATTTTCAGGAGAATATTCAACTACAATAACTTTTCCTGTAGAAGTAACATTTTTTTTAGCCTGATAACAACATAAAATTCCGGATTTTCCTCCTCCTCCAATTATACAAACAGTATCTCCTTCTTTTACGATTCTATCTACCTGAGCTGGAGCACCTGCAACATCGAGAGCTGCCAGGGCAAGTTTTTCGGGAATGTCTTTAGGTAAAATTGCAAAAAGACCGCTTGCAAATAAAATTGCTTCAGCCTTTACGTCTATTTGGTCGTGTTCTGCTTCCAAATGTTTGATTTCATGAATCTTCAACGGAGTTAAAGACAATGAAACTAAAGTAGCAATTTTATCGCCAACTTTAACAGTTTTATCAGGAAATTTTTCGCCGATTTTCTTAACAGTACCGATAAGCATACCTCCAGATCCAGTAAGTGGATTTTGCATTTTTCCACGTTCTTTAACGATAGATAAAATTGTTTCTTTCATTTTATCAATATCGTTATTGCAACTTTGGCGTATCTGAGTATAACTAGCAGAATCGATATTTAGAGTTTCTACATCAATTAGTAACTCATTATCGTAAATCTCCATAGTATTATCGAGTTTTAGTGCCGGTTGAGGAAGAGTTCCTATAGGTTCTAAAACTCGATGAGTTCCATATTTACATCCTACTTTCATTTAATGATAATTATCAAGGGAAAATTGATTTATTAAATAAATTTATTTAATATTATTTCATGTTTGCTGCTTGTGTTGCAGTAATAGCAATAAGATTTACGATATCGCTTACTGAACAACCTCTAGACAAATCGTTAATTGGAGCAGCCATTCCTTGTAAAATTGGTCCTATAGCTTCGGCATGTCCCAAGCGTTGAACTAATTTATAAGTGATATTACCTGTTTCCAATGTTGGGAAAACAAGAACATTAGCATGACCAGCAATTTTGCTTCCAGGAGCTTTTGATTGACCAATAGCAGGAATAATTGCAGCATCACTTTGTAATTCACCGTCAATTTGCATATCTGGAGCCATTTCCTTTGCTAACTTTGTAGCTTCAACAACTTTATCAACCATTTCGTGTTTTGCACTTCCTTTTGTAGAGAAACTCAACATAGCGATTCTTGGTTCAAAACCTACAATTGCACGTGTTGTTTTTCCAGTAGTAACTGCTATTTCAGCTAATTCGGCAGCTGTTGGATTTGGATGAACTGCACAATCGGCAAAAACCATTAATCCATTTTCACCAAATTCTTTATCTTTTAAAATCATAATAAATGCACCAGAAACTACAGAAATTCCGGGTAAAGTTTTAACAATTTGAAAAGCTGGGCGTAATACATCACCAGTAGCATTTCCTGCACCTGCAACTTCTCCATCAGCATCACCCGATTTAATCATTAATACTGCTAAATATAAAGGATCTTCAGCTAATTCTGTTGCTTTTTCGATAGTTACACCTTTTGATTTTCTTAATTCATATAAAAGATTTACATATTCTGCTTTCTTTTCGTGTTCCTTCGGATCAACAATTTTAATATTTTTAATATTTGTTAAATTATTTTCTTTAGCCATTTTATTAATTTCGTTAGGATTTCCTATCAAAATTATTTCTGCTAAACCTTCAGAATATGCTTGATCTGCAGCTTTTAATGTTCTAATTTCTGTTCCTTCTGGTAAAACTATTCTCTTTTTGTTAGACTTTGCGTTTGCTTTTATTTGTTCTAATAAGTTCATTGTAATTTTTTTACAAATTTACTGCTTTTTTTTATAAAAAGAACGGTTTTATTAATTTTTTTTGGATAATTTTTCTTTAAAAAAAGGAACAAAGCTAATCAAAAAAATTAGCTTTGTTCCTTTTTATTATCATATTATTAAGAATAAAATTATTTTCCAATAATTTTAAATTCTACACGACGATTCAACTGTCTTCCTTCTTCTGTATCATTATCAGCTACAGGATTTTCTTCTCCATAACCTTGGTATGTGAGTCTGGCTTTATCAATTCCTTTTTCTATCAAGTATTCAACAATTGTTTTGGCACGAGCGTGAGATAAATTTTTATTATACTCGTCAGAACCTCTGCTGTCGGTATGACCGGAAATTTCGACTTTAATTCTTGCATTATTTTTCAAGACATCTACTACATTATTCAACTCGGTTTCAGATTCTGGACGAAGTACTGATTTGTCATAGTCAAAGAAGATATTTTTTAATGTAATTATTGTTCCAACTTCAATTTTATGTAATTCTATATCCACAACTAATTCCTGGAAATCTGCCGTATCAGGTAAATTGAAGTTTTCTGAATGGAATAAATAGCCTTCACGAGTTACATTAATACCATAATTTTTACCTGAAGGTAGATTTATGATATATTTACCTGTAAAGCTGTTAGTAAGGAAACTGGCAACCATTTTTGAAGTTTGTAAATCTACAATATTTATACTGGCTTCAAGAGGAATTTTTGTAACAGCATCTGTAACAGTACCTTTCACCAAAGTTACAAATACTTTGTTCTGAACTGCAGGTTTTTCGTTTTCTTTAACTTCTTCCTTTTTAGGAGCTGGAAAACTTAATTCGTATAAATCATAGGCTCCGTAACTATTACCTCTGGCGGAAGCAAAATAAGCAAATTTTCCACTTGCTGTAATAACAAAAAACACATCGTCGTCGGGAGTATTTATTGGATAGCCAATATTCACAGGGGTTTCCCATTCGCCATTATCTTTTAAATAAGACCTAAAAATATCGAAACCTCCCATAGTATTATGACCGTTTGAACTAAAATAAATTGTTCTTCCATCAGGATGTAAAAAGAGGTCTACTTCATCATAAGGGGTATTAATTACATCACTTAAATTTTTCGGTTCTGACCAATTTCCACTATCATCAAGTGTAGAATAAAAAATGTCTCTTCCACCTTTTGATAAGTCCTTCCTATCAGAAATAAAGTACAATGTTTTATTGTCATAAGAAATTGATGCTTTAGATTCATGTGCTGGAGTATTAATTTTATTGGAAAGAGGTTCCGGTTTCATCCATCTTGAACCTTTTAGTTGTGATATGTAAATATCTCCACCATTTTTATCTACATAAACAAACATTTGCTGACCATCAGGCGACAATCCCACAATTGCATCATGCCCTTTAGTATTTAAAGGAGAGCCAACACTTCGTGCTCTTGACCAAACAGTATCTGTTTTATTGGTTTCATAAATATCTTCGAAATACAGACCGTCAGAATCAAAAACATTGCCACCGGTACCTTTTCTACGAGAAGTAAAAAATAATTTTGAACCATCTGAAACAACCAAAGGAGCATAATCTTTATACTCACTATTAACGTTTTCACCCAAATTTTTTATTTTAACTTCAACAGTATCTTTCAAAATAGAAATACCGTTAAGACATTCATCAATATATTTATTTATGATAGTTTTTTCAGCAGAAGATTGTTTAGAACTCAAAGTAAGCAAATATTCTTTATAAAATTTTATAGCATCATCAAAATTATAATTCCACTGATTTGCACGAGCCAAATAATATTTAATATTGTTATACCCTTTTATTTTTATTTGAGGATTTAACTTATATGCCTTTTCAAAAAAAGATAAAGACTCGTGTCTTAAAGGTGTATTATAATAGCAGAACCCAATATCAAAATTTAAAGTTGAATTGTTGGGATTAAATTTTTGTGCTTTTAGCAATAGTTTAATAGCCTCATCGTAGTTCTTATCATCGATAAGGATTTCACCATTTTTTAATTGCTCTTTTGCTAGGGATAATTCCTTAGAACGCCCGGGGAATTCTTTTGAAGAGAATTCAACATCTCTATCTTGTGCCATAATATTAATAGTAAAAAATATTAATGGTAAGACAAATAGTAATTTTTTTTTCATAATTACAAAAATATTTATTTAATTATTAATTTTGATTTACTAATTAATTACTTATCTAATCTCATAATGAAATCAGAAAGAATATTCATAAAATTCACAAAAGCTTCGTAAGGAGAATCATAAGGATTAAAATATTTATGGACATCTCCGTCAGAGAAGAATTTTGTGCACATGTAATAAAAATGATCGGAAGTTTGTAAATAATTCCAATCTCGCCAAATAGATTCATCATTAACTTCGCGTACTCTTTCGTATAATGAGTACAAGTTATTAAAAGCTTCGTCTTGAAGTTCATTTCCTAACCAAGCTGTAAGGTCTCGTTCTTCATCTGCCCAAGAAATTGGATAAGGAATACTTATTTTAGAAACGGGATCAAATTTATCTATTAAGTCGCTTGGTGTAGTAAAGCAATAATCTGATTTTTTTAAAATATTTTCAGGTAATGCTTTCAAAAATTCAAAAATTCCAGTTTCTGCCCATTGATGTTCTCCAAAGGTTTCGTAATCCATAAATAGATTTACAGTTTGTTCCTTGCTATCAAGATCATTTAACCACGAAACATATTTTTCTGCAGTAAGAGGCCATTCTTCCCATCCACGATTTGAAAAGCGGAAGGCAATATCATCAGACAATTTAAAATTTTTTAACAAGACTTTTAAATTCGGATTTATTGCATTAGAATATAAATAATTTGGACTCTTCCAACCTAAAACATGTTTTGCTCCTTCAGTAATAATACCCTGGTAACCCATTTCCGCAACATACTGACCTATTTGATCAGAATAAATAAGCTCAGTATTACGAAAAACCTTAGGTTCAACGCCAAACAATTTTTTTATTTTTTCGCGGTGCATTTTCACCTGCCATTCAAATTCATATCTATTTTTTAAAGAAGCCAACGAATGCCCATAAGTTTCTTCAAGAACTTCAACCTGGCCAGTATCAACTAAACGTTGAAAACTTTCAAGAACATCAGGAGCATATTTTTCGAGTTGGTCTAAAAAAACACCGGAAAAAGAAAACGCTATTTTGAAATCTTTTCCGTAACGGTTTATCAATTCCAAAAAGACTGCATTAGTAGGCAAGTAACATTTATTGGCCACCTTCCTCATAATGGATTTATTTTCGAAGTCATTATAATAATAATGTTCATGACCAATATCAAAAAATTTATATCTCCTTAATCGAAAAGGTTGATGTACTTGAAAATAAAAACAAATTGACCTCATAATTAATATATTTATACAAATATAATAATAATTTTTACAAAAAAATACTTATTTTTGTAAAAAAAAGATTTGAATGGATATCCAAGCTATAAAACAAAAATTTGATATTATTGGTAATTCGCCCGCTTTAAATAGAGCTATCAATATTGCTATGCAAGTAGCTACAACTGATATATCCGTATTAATTACAGGAGAAAGTGGTGTCGGTAAAGAAAGGATTCCACAAATAATCCATTCGCTGAGCAAAAGAAAATTAAATACTTATATAGCAGTGAATTGCGGTGCAATACCTCAAGGAACAATTGATTCCGAACTTTTCGGGCACATTAAAGGATCATTTACAAGTGCAAGTTCCGACAGAAAAGGATATTTTGAAGAAGCTAACAACGGCACAATTTTCCTTGATGAAGTTGCTGAATTGCCATTATCAACACAAGTTAGACTTCTTCGTGTTTTAGAAACCGGAGAATATATGAAAGTAGGTTCATCAAAAATTGAAAAAACAAATGTCAGAGTAATTGCTGCAACTAATATGGATTTTTCTTCTTTAATATCTGAAGGTAAATTTCGTGAAGATTTATACTATCGTCTCAACACAATTCCAATACATATACCTCCATTAAGAGAAAGAAAATCAGATGTATATCTCCTATTCCGAAAATTTGCTTCAGATTTTGCAGAAAAATATAATATGCCTATTATAAAATTAGAAGAAGATGCTATTCCCATACTCGAAAATTATTCTTGGAAAGGAAATATAAGACAACTAAAAAACATTACCGAGCAAATTTCAACAATAGAAAACAACAGATTTATTTCAGCTGATATTCTTAAGGGGTATTTGGTTGAATCTACTATTTCTAATTTACCAGTACTAGCAGCAAAGAATTACTCCGCTGATTTTAATACCGAAAGAGAAATTTTATACAAAATTCTATTTGACTTAAAAAAAGATGTTAACGATTTGAAAATTTTGGTTAATAACATTATCTCTACAAACCCAATTTCTTCAGTCCAAAGTTTTAATCAGCAGGAAAAGAAAATTCAACAGCCTGACAACAACTTTATGTACGATAATTATTCCTTTGCCGATATTGACAAGATGAATAACAATAAAATTAACAATCTGAGCAACATCGACAATATTAATATAAACAAAAGCAAGATAAATATTAAAACCGATTCTGATGTTAATTACGACGAATTAGTAACAGAAGAGATAACCTCCTTAGCAGATTACGAAAAAGATATTATTTTGAAAGCATTGCAAAGAAACAACTATAAGAGAAAAGCAACTGCATTGGAACTAGGAATTTCAGAACGTACTCTTTATAGAAAAATAAAAGATTATTCACTTTAACTCTTAATGAATATTAAAAAATGAAAAAATTAAGATTGTATTTATTAATAATTTCACTTGCCTTATTATGCTCATGCAAAGTAAATTATTCCTTCACTGGTGCAGATATTTCGCCGGACATTAAAACCGTACAAGTTAATTTTTTCAACAATAGAGCTACATTGGTTCAACCGAATTTAAGCAACGTTCTCACAGAAACGATAAAAGACAAATTTACCACCCAAACAAATTTAGGACAAACAAACGATAACGGTGATTTGATATTTGAAGGAGAAATTACAAATTACAGTGTTTCTCCACAAGCATTCCAGGGTAATGAAACATCCGCTCTCACAAGGCTGACAATCAGTATTAAAGTAAAATTTACAAATACAAAAGACCCTAAAAAAAGTTTTGACACAACATTCTCTCGTTATGCTGACTTCGATAGTTCTCAGTCACTTATGTCTGTTGAAGAAGATTTGATGAAACAAATTTGTGAAGAACTTGCATTAGATATTTTTAACAAATCTGTAGCGAACTGGTAATAAGCATAATTCGCTAATAATAAGGCATTTATATATCAATAATACAACTTTTTGCAAAAAAAAAATTTTTTTTATAAAAAATAATGTTATTTTTGAAAAAATTTTGCAAATGAAAAAAATATTACTTTTTGTAATTATTACGCAATTATTTTTCATTCCGAGTATCTATTCACAGAATCAAAACACCCAAAGAGAAACTTTTACAATCGAAGGTACCATTACCGATGCAATAACGCATGAGCCTCTATTTGGTGTAAACATTTCTACAGTAGAATTTAAAGATAATTTTTCCTTAAAAGAAGATAATAATTCTACTATTCTTACAAAAAAAGAACGTTATGGTGCTGCCACGAACTTGAATGGAAAATTCTCATTTAACTTACCCAAAGGAAAATATTTATTGGAAGTGCAATACATCGGTTATGAATTATTGTATGATACAATTAATATTTCCTCTTCTTTAAACTTAAGTTATGAAATTAGCGAAACATCGCAAGTATTAAGTGAAGTTGTTGTATCAGAAGGGAAGTATGAACAAAAGATTTCTGAAGTAACAGTTTCTATGGAAATATTGAAACCGCAACAATTGGAAAATAAAAATACTTTTAATCTAACAAATGCTTTAACAAAACTTTCTGGCGTTGATGTAAATGACGGTCAGATAAGCATCCGTTCAAGTAGCGGATGGAGCTATGGTGCGGGTAGCCGTGTCATTGTATTAATGGATGATTTGCCAATAATGTCAGCTGATGCGGGAGATGTTAAATGGAATTATATTCCAATGGAAAACATCGCACAAGTGGAAGTAGTGAAAGGAGCAGCTTCTGCTCTATACGGATCTTCAGCTCTTGGTGGTGTTGTAAATCTCCGTTCTTCGTATCCTGGTCCAAAACCAGAAACAAACATCTCCTATTTTGTTGGAATTTACGGAAATCCTAAAGAAGAATCTTGGAAATGGTGGGGAAATGGGTTCTACAGCGAAGAAGGCAGAAACCCTATGGAAATAATTGGGCGAAAAAGTATTTACTATTTCGTAAAACCTCCTATGTATAGCGGATTAAGTTTTAACCATAAACAACAATTTGGAAATTTTGATATTGTTCTTGGTGGGAATCTTTTCGCAGATGAAGGTTATCGCCAAATGGGATATTCCAAAAACAGCCGCTTTAACATTAATATGCGTTACAGATTTAAAAAAGTTGAAGGTTTAGCTATAGGTGTGAATTCCAATTTCCAATCTGTAATTAATTGCGACTTTTTTAATTGGGCTTCAGACACACTACCATATAATAACAATCCAAATTTACAAATGTCCTCTCCAATTCAAGGATATAGAATGAACCTCGATCCATTTATTAATTATTATACAAAAAATCATGGAAAGATAAGTCTTCGTACTCGTTACTTCGGAATTAAAAATTTTGCTCCCGACGACACAAGTCGTAACAGTAATTCAAACATATATTACGCAGAATTTCAATATACCAATACATTTGCGAAAAGATGGACTTTAACTGCAGGTTTAGTAGAATCATATTCAACTGTATCTTCAAATCTTTTTGGAAATCATTTTGGCAATAACACCGCACTTTATGCTCAGCTAGATGTAAAATTTGGCAGACTAAAAATTTCAGGAGGATTTAGAGGAGAATATTTCCTATTAGATACAGTACAAACTGTATCACTAATTAATATTGATTTAGGCAAAAAAACATTAGAAATTCCTATTAAACCTGTATTCAGATTAGGAGCAAATTACGGACTTACAGAAACAACATTTTTACGTGCTTCAATAGGTCAAGGTTATAGATTCCCTGCAATTTCGGAAAAATTCACTGGATTAAGCTTTTCAAACGGAAGTTTCATTATTGCTCCAAATCCATATCTAGAGCCCGAAAATGGCTGGAATGCAGAAGTTGGGATAAAACAAGGTTTTTCTATTAATGGACATTGGAAAGGTTTCGCCGATATTTCTGTCTATCATCAACAAATAAGAAACATGATAGAATTCACATTCGCAATACTCGACAAGAATACTCAAAACGAAATTCCATTACATTCTGATTCATTAGCTGCTCATGAGGGAAATATTGTTATGGGATTTATAGCTAAAAATATTAAAACTGTTGCTGTTACAGGCGTTGATTTAAGCGGAGGAATTGTTGGAAAAATCAACAAAGCAACACTTTCTGCTACTTTATCTTATACATATAATTATCCTATATACAAAGATAAAACTCCTGACTTCACAACTTCTACTGATTCTCCATTATTAAAATACAGATATAAACATTCAATAAAAACAGATATACAAGTTGATTCTCGTCGTATAGTTGCAGGCGTTTCATTAGAATGGAAGAGCAGAATTGTTAACATTGACCGCATGTTTTGCAACGAAAGAGAAGCAGGTTCTGTTACTGATCAAATGGAACAAGATTTCGATTTGTTGGCAAGAATGGTTAGTGATGCTATGTTAATCCCGGGATATTGGGATTACCGAATAAAAAATGCAAAAATGACCTCTTTAAATATCGATGTAAATCTTGGCTTCAAATTCAGTAATAGCATTAAAACCGTAATTATTGTAAGAAACTTACTAAACCAAGCTTACGTAGGAAGACCATCTGATATGTGTGCTCCAAGAAGATTCGAAGTAATGGTTACCTTTAAGTTATAATAAATTAATATATAACTGATTAACAAATAAATTTAAAATTAAAAAAATGAAAAAAATGAAAAAAAATGTAATTTTACTACTAGCAATATTATTTATTGCAAGTGCAAACATCTACTCTCAAAGCATATGTGAATGTGTACCTGATCCTAATTGTATTGATGGAACATTAGGAGGAGCTGATCCCGAAGATTTATCTGGTGAAATGTGCCCAATGCCAGAAGACTTCCCTCAAGGAACAGTAGGCGTTCAATATAACCTAACTCTTACCATTATTCCACCTACAACTTATATGGGCATAAGTGTTATTCAAAAAATTAGAGTAGATAATGTAACTGGAACTCCTGATGGTTTATCATGGTGTCGTGATGTTGAACAAATGACTTCAGGTGTACCACATTGTATTGACATAAGCGGAGTTCCTACAACAGCTGGCACATACAATATTTATGCAGACATAGTACCTTTTATTCCGATTTTAGGCGAATTAGCTTCGGCAACAGTACAAGATACATTAATTGGTACAATTATCATTAATGATGCAATAGAAGCTCCTATTTGCGATTTTTCAGTTAATACACAAAGCGGCGTTGCAAATGATGAATTCAGTTTCACTTACACGGGAACTGCAGGAACTCCAGATTCTTATTTGTGGAATTTCGGTGACGGAAATACATCTACAGAACAAAACCCAAGTCATATTTATACTGAAGACGGAACTTATACAGTTTCTTTATATGTTGAAAACACAGGCGGAAACGACACTGAAACAAAAACCGATTATATCACTATTGATACTCCGGTTTCTGTGAAAGATAATACTACAAAAACTGTTAATATTTTCCCAAATCCTGCTAGCGAACAATTAACTGTTGTTGCTGAAAATATTGAATCTATTACAATTCTTGATGCTAAAGGATTAGTTGTTTATTATTCTACAAACAATAATGCTGAAAACAATATCGACATCAGCAATTTACCAGCAGCTAACTATATCATCAAAATAAAAACTCAAGAAGCTATGATTTCTAAAAGTTTCTTGAAAAAATAAATAGTTTATTTTAAATCTAAATATTGAGACCGTTATTTGATAGCGGTCTTTTTTTTATTAAAAAAAACGATATTTTGTCTCTTAATAAGAAATTTTGTCATTGATTAACAGTTAAATAAAGCCATTTTGTCTGATTTTTATATCAAATATCCATTTGGAATATAAATTGAAGTATTAGGGAAAAAATTATTTAACTAAAAGAAATTAAAAATAAAAGGAGGAAACAAATTATGTTAGTAAAAAAATTTAACAATCAATTTTACCCATCGGTATTTGACTTATTATTTAACGACGACAATTTTGATAATATAAAAAAATTTTCTAACCCGGATTATAATGTATTCGAAAATGAAAATGAGTTTTCGGTTGAGTTAGCAGCACCTGGATTAAAAAAGGAAAATTTCAAAATTGTTACAAACGATGATTTTTTAGAAATTTCATATGAAGAAAATGAAGAAACAAAACAAGAAAACGAAAGATACTTATACAAAGGCTTTTGTTACGGAAGTTTCAATAAAAAATTTTCACTAGCACAAAATATCGACAAAGAGAAAATTTCCGCAAAATATGAGAACGGAATATTAAGAGTTACAGTGCCTAAAAAAGAATTGGCAAAAACTATAAAACAAATTGAAATTTCTTAATAAAAAAACTCATAAATAAAAAGGAAGCAAAGGAATTTGCTTTCTTTTTTTTTATATAATAAAAGAAGATAAAAAGCGTTAAAGTTTAAAAATTAAAATGAATAAAAATTTTTACTGCATAATAATGGCAGGAGGAATCGGTAGTCGCTTTTGGCCTGAAAGCCGTCCAGAAATGCCAAAACAATTCATAGACATTCTTGGCGTTGGCAAAACACTAATTCAGCAAACATTCGACCGTTTTGCAAAGATTATTTCTCCAAATAATATTTTTGTTGTCAGCAGTGACAATTATCTTAATATTATAAAAGAACAATTGCCATTGATTCCCGAATCAAATATTCTAACAGAACCGATGCGTAGAAATACAGCCCCATGTATTTTATATGCAGCATTAAAAATTAATGCCGAAAACAAAAATGCAAAAATTATCGTTTCACCAGCTGACCATTTAATTTTGGAAGAAGATATATTTTTGAATGATATTAACGAATCATTAGAATATGCCGACAACGATGTTTTAATCACATTAGGGATTAATCCTAATCGTCCTGCCACAACTTACGGTTATATAAAATCCGGACTATCTTTGGGCAAAAACAATTTTTATAAAGTAGAAAATTTTACTGAAAAACCAAATTTAGATACAGCTAAAAAATTTCTTGATGACGGTAATTATCTATGGAATGCTGGAATTTTTATTTGGCAAAACAAAAACATTATTAAGGCAATTTCTAAATACCTACCTGAAATCACAGAAATATTTAACAAGGAAATTGATTTAACGACTATTCAAAAAGAAAAAAATTCAATAAATAAAATATATTCACAAATTGAAGGAATTTCTATTGATTACGGAGTTATGGAAAAAGCCGATAATGTAGTTGTAAAAAAGACAAATTTCTCATGGTCGGATTTGGGAACATGGAACTCGATATATAGCTTAAAAGAAAAAGACAGCAATGATAATGTTATTATTTCAAATAATGTTATTGCTGAAGACGTTAAAGGCTGTTTCATTAAATCTACATCAGGGAAAACAATTGTTCTGAAAGATCTCGAAAATTTTATCTGCATTGATACTGCCGATATTCTACTAATTTGTAAATTAGAAAACGAACAAGAAATTACAAAATTAAGTCAATTAGCAAGTAATAAAAAACAATAAATGAACAAACAAACAGTAAATATTATTACACTTGGATGCTCTAAAAACACCGTAGATTCAGAACAGTTAGCAGCAAAATTACAAAATTCAAATTTTGAAGTATATCATAATTCCGAAGATATTGACTTTGATATTGCAATAGTAAATACTTGCGGTTTTATTCAAGATGCAAAAGAACAATCAATTGAAACAATTTTAGGACTTGTTGATGCAAAGAAAAATAATTCTAAAAAAAATAAAAAAAAGATAATTGTTTTTGGTTGTCTTGCAGAACGATATTATGAAGAATTGAAGAAAGAAATTCCCGAAGTAGATGTATTTTTGGGAAATTATAATCTCTCCGAAATATTAGATGTTTTAGAAGTAGAAAATAAAACGAAAAGTTTTGAAAGAATATTTGAAGACGAAGAAATAAAACATTACGCATATTTAAAAATTGCAGAAGGTTGTAACAGACAATGCTCTTTTTGCGCAATTCCTAAAATAAAAGGAAAATATGTTTCTCGTCCCATTGAAGATATTTTGGAAGAAGCAAAATTCCTTGCAAAAAACAATGTGAAAGAATTATTGATTATTGCACAGGATATTTGTTACTACGGATACGATTTAGAACAAAAATATTTATTACCCGAATTAATTGAAGAAATATCTCAAATTGAAGGAATTGAATGGATAAGATTACATTACCTCTACCCTTTTAATTTTCCTGAAGAATTAATACAAATAATTAAAAACAATCCTAAAGTTTGTAAATATATTGATATTCCTTTGCAACATATTTCCGATAATGTTTTATCTGCAATGAAGCGAGGGAACAACAAAAAACAGACAGTAGAATTATTAGAAAAAATCCGTAAAGAAATTCCCGATATTGCTATAAGGACAACATTATTGATAGGACATCCGGGAGAGACAGAAAGCGATTATAAAGAATTGTATGATTTTGTAAAAAAAATAAATTTCGACAGACTTGGAATCTTCCCCTACTCTCCTGAAGAAGATACTTATGCATATAAAAACTATAAAGATGAAGTTTCTGACGAAATAAAAACAAAACGTGCAGATGAAATTATGGAAATGCAAAACAACATTTCTTTTTTACTGAATCAAAGAAAAATCGGGAAAAATTTCAAAGTAATAATTGATTATCAAGAAGATGATTATTTTGTTGCTCGTACTGAATTTGACTCGCCAGACGTTGATAACGAAGTGATTATATACACAGACAAAAACTTAAAAATTGGAAATTTTTACAACGTTACTATTGTAGATGCAACAGAATTTGAACTTATCGCAGAATTGTAATTTTTTTAAGAAATTTTAAAATAAAAAAAATATAAATAAATTTTGTATTTTTGCACAGCTGAATAAAATAAATTTATTGAATTAAATATGTTAAAAATGAACAAGAAAGCAAAATATATTATCATGATATCTGCCTTTGCTTTTTTTTTTCTAAATAATATTTATTCACAAGAATATTTTCAACAAAAAGTAAATACTTCAATAGATGTATTCCTCGATGACGAAAATAAATGTCTTATTGGCGACATTACTATTGAATATATAAATAATTCACCTAACAACTTAAATGAAATTTATCTTCACTTATATCCAAACGCATATAAAAATCGACAAACGGCTTACGCCAAACAAGAAATTAACGAAAAAAGAAATGCAGATTTTTTCAAACGGAACTACACAAAAGGCTGGATTGACAGTTTATCATTTTTTGTAAATAACAGTCCCGCAAATATAGAATACAAAGAAGCCGATATTGCAATTTTATATTTACCCGAAACGCTTTTCTCTGGAGATACGGCAATAATTACAAGTCATTTTTATGTGAAAATTCCCGAGAAAAAAAGTCGTTTGGGATATGTAAAAAATGAAGATTTTTTTGCAATTTCACAATGGTATCCAAAACCTGCCGTATATGATAATAATGGCTGGCATCCTATGTCTTATTTGGATAGAGGAGAATTTTATTCTGAATTTGGGGACTATAATGTAAACATCACAATAAAAGATAATTATATTGTTGCAGCAACGGGAAATCTAGAAACAAAAACCGAAATTCAAAAATTGGAAGAATTTGCAAAAATTTGTAAAAACTCCGATTCATACGACAAAATTCCTAGTTTCGGGAATCCGCAAAAATATAAGACGATAAATTTTACCGAAAATAATGTTCACGATTTTGCATTTTTTGCGTCACCAAATTTTTGGGTTGAACAAGAAATTACTTATTTGGACAATTATCAAGAAGTATTGTGTGAAGCCTATTATACACAAAAAAGAAAAGTCAGTTATGGAAAAAATTCTGTTATAATAGTAAAACAAGCTGTTGATTTTTTCTCAAAAAACATTGGAAACTATCCCTATAAAACTTGCAAAGCAGTGATAAATTTCGAAAAAGATTGGGGTGGAATGGAATATCCAGGAATAACATTATTATCGGCAGACAACAGATTAGAATTGGAAAGAACAATTACTCACGAAATTGCTCATAATTGGTTCTACGGTATTTTGGCAAACAACGAACGTAACGACCCTTGGATAGATGAAGGCTTTACTAGTTTTTACGAAAATAAATATTTAGATTATTATTATCCGAATTTATCATTTTCTCAAGCACTTATAAATAGAGACTGGCGAATATTTTCTTGGAATAAACTTCCCGCACGTTATATAGATGAACTTATCTTTAACTATGCTCAGCACGAGAATATAAGTCAACGACCAAATCTATCCACAGAACAACAATCGCCACTAAATTACTACGCTAACTCGTACTCAAAAACTTCTACTGCTCTTTATACTCTCGAAGAATACTTAGGAAAAGAAAATTTCAACAATTTAATTAAATCATTCTACGAAAAATACAGATTTACACATATTTATCCAGAAAAATTAAAAACATTCTTTTTACAAAACTCACCTAAAGATATTTCATGGTTTTTTGAAGATATTATTGAGAATGATAAAAGAAATGATTATAAAATTAAAAGATTAGAAAAAGATAGTATCATTGTAAAAAATCTAGGAACAACAAAAATTCCTTTATTTATTACAATTGGAGATTCAACACATATAATTGACGGGTTCACAGGTGAGAAAAAAATAGCAATTGGAGATGAAACCGAAATAATTATTGACAAAGATTTTAAAACAATTGATTACAACAGAAACAACAATACATTTAGCAAAGGATTTTTCAGAAGATATAAACCTATAAGAATCACTTTGGCAAATTTCATTGACAATCCATCAATAAGTGAAATACCATTACTTCCTATTCCTGCCTACAACACAATTGACGGATTTATGCTTGGATTGGCTTTTTACACACCACCTATCCCGAAACGTCAATTCGAAGTTCAACTGATACCATTATTCGCATTTAAGTCAAGTAACGTTACTGGTATTGCAAACGCTTCGCTATATTTTCATCCACAAAATTCATTTTTGTCTGAGATAGAACTTTTTGCAAATTTTCATCGCTTTTCTACCGATTCAATAGTTGATAATTCTTATAAAACATATATTAAAGCCACTATTGGAACAAAAATCAATCTTGCTACAGATGTAAATGAAGCTTTAGTATCAGAATTTACATTAAAAAATATTTCAGCAAGCAATCTGAATAATTATAAAATAAACCATTACCAAATAATATCGTATTGCTATGCAAACCTAAGATTTAAAAATCCATTTAAATACTGTGCAACTATTGAAAACGGACCAAAATATACAAAAGCATATATAGAAGCAGAAAGCACAATTCACTATAATTATAAAGACAGAGGTATGAATCTTCGTTTCTTTGGAGGTGTGT
>CAZBPT010000003.1:23099-60575 GCA_964493875.1 uncultured Bacteroidales bacterium
ATTCACTATAATTATAAAGACAGAGGTATGAATCTTCGTTTCTTTGGAGGTGTGTTTTTATATAACAAAAGCGACAACGACAGATATAATTTTAAATTATCGGGAAATACCGGAATAGAAGACTACCTTTTTAACAGTTTGTATTTAGGTCGTTTTAATGACATAAATACCGATTATGATAACTTCTTTGCTCATCAGTTTGTTAGAAATGATGGCGGGTTCACACTCTATTCTCCAATTGGACAAACAAAAAAATGGATGTTCGCTATAAATTTTGATTCAAACACATTTATTAAAACTATAGATGTTTTTGTAAATCTTGGAATTTGTCAAACTACAAATTTCAATTTCTATTATGAAGGCGGAATAAAATTTAGTTTCTTACGAAATACATTAAATATTTACATTCCTCTATTTGGCAGTAAAGAAATAGTAACTAACAATAGAAACTTTTTTTCAGAAAATTTTTTGCAAAAAATAAGATTTACGCTATCTTTGGAAAAATTAAATTTATTGCAATATAGGAATAAACCATATTTAATATATTGAAAACAGGGGAAAAAATATATTTCGTGTCGGATGCACACTTGGGAGCAAATTCAATAATAAGCTCAGAAGAACGAGAAAGAATGTTGATTTCTTGGTTGGATGAAATTAAAAACGATGCCGCTGAAATTTTCTTTCTTGGTGATATTTTTGACTTTTGGTTTGAATATAAATATTTTGTACCAAAAAACTATATACTATTTCTTGCAAAACTCAGAGAACTTTCTGATTCAAAAATAAAAATAAATTTTTTTACCGGCAATCATGATATGTGGACTTATGGATATCTTGCAGAAATATGTAAATTAAACGTATATTATGATGCCTGCAAATTAAATATAGCAGGAAAAAATTTTTATATCGGGCACGGAGACGGATTAGGTCCTTACGACAAAAAATACAATTTTATTAAGAAAATTTTCCGCTCAACATTTTGTCGCTTTCTCTTTAAAACCATTCACCCTTCTATCTCTTTTAGACTTGCACACGCTTGGTCAAATTCAAACAGGAAAAAGCATAGATATGTGATGCTAAAAAGTATTGATCACGAATATTTAGTAAAACATGCACGTAAAATTTTAGAAACAGAAAATATCAATTTTTTTGTTTTTGGACATAGACACATCCCGTTGCAAGTCTCACTAAATGATACATGTATGTTTACAAACATTGGCGATTGGTTGATAAACTTTACTTATGGCGAATATGATGGTGAAAAAATCGTCATAAAAAAATATTACAATTTAGAAAAAGATAATAATGGATAAGAACGAAATAATAAATATTGCAAAAAAAACTATAAAAAAAGAGGCAGATTCATTAATGAAAATCATAGATTTTATTGACGATGATTTTGCATCAATTGTTGAAAAAATCCAAAAATCCACTGGAAGAATAATAATTACAGGAATTGGTAAAAGTGCAATTATTGGTCAAAAAATTGTTGCAAGTTTAAATTCAACAGGCACCCCTGCAATTTTTATGCACGCTGCCGATGCAATTCACGGCGATTTAGGAATTATTCAATCTGATGACATTGTAATATGTATTTCAAAAAGTGGAAACACTCCCGAAATAAAAGTTTTAATTCCATTAATAAAACATAGAAAAAATACTCTTATAGCAATTGTTTCTGATCAAAACTCGTTTTTGGCAAAATCAGCAGATTATATTTTAAAAGCCACGGTTGATTCTGAAGCATGCCCCTATAACCTTGCTCCTACTGCAAGCACAACTGCACAACTTGCTATTGGAGACGCTTTAACAATTGCACTATTGGAAGCCAACGGTTTTACAAGCGAAGATTTTGCAAAATATCATCCGGGAGGTTCTTTAGGAAAACGATTATACCTTTCTGTAGATGATATTTACGTTCAAAATGAAACCCCAAGAGTATATTCTAACGATACTATCATTACAATTATTCAGGAAATTAGCAGCAAAAGACTTGGTACTACTGCCGTTACCGACAGTGACAATAATCTTTTAGGTATAATTACAGACGGAGATATTAGAAGAATGTTACAAAAATTTGAAAATAGTTTTCATAATAACATTACTGCCTACGACATTATGAGTAAAAATCCAAAATCAATTTTAAAAGGAGAACTTGCCGTTAATGCACTAAAACTAATTACTGCAAATAACATTACACAAGTTGTAGTTGTAGATAAAAACAACAAGTATCTTGGTTTTGTTCATCTACACGACTTGATGAGAGAAGGAATTGTATAATACAAATACCGAAATTAAACTATTTTTATCTCAATAATTTAAAAACTGCTTCGTAGTTTGGTTCTTCTGTGATATCTTCCACTAGTTCTTTATAAACGATAATTTCATTTTCATCGATTAAAAAAACCGAACGGGCCAATAATTTTGCAAGAGGTCCATCAGACATTAGAACACCGTAATTGTCAGCGAAATCTGCTGTTTTATAATCTGATAGAGTTTCAACATTTTTTATTCCCTCAGCAACGCAGAAACGATGTTGAGCAAAAGGTAAATCCCTTGAAATACATAAAACTACTGTATTTTTCAAGTCAGAAACTTCTTTATTAAACTTACGAACCGACATTGCACAAACCGGAGTGTCTAAACTCGGAAAGATATTTAATACTATCCTTTTTCCTTTATAATTATCAAGAGAAGCTTCCGATAAGTCTGATTTTGTTAATTTAAAATTTGGAGCTTTACTTCCTTCTTTTGGCATTTCGCCAATCATATTCACTGTATTTCCTTTAAATTTTGTTGTTGCCATAATTTTTATTTAGTGTAAATATAACACTAAAAAAATTAAAAAAAAATATTATATTTGCAAAAAAATTACTGTATGAAAAAAATAATTTTTTTTATTACTTGCATTACATTATTAAGTATTGGTTCTTGTAAAAAGTTTGAAACTCCAAAAGCATCATTTAATTTTAATGTTGTTGAAAATGCCGATACCGCTCCTTGCAATGTATCATTTGAAAACACATCTACAAAAAACAGTCGTAACGAATGGGATTTTGGTGATGGAGAAACATCACTAGAAGAAAGTCCTATTCACGAATATACCGAAGGTGGTACTTATGAAATCACTTTAATAGTAAGAGGTGAAGGAGGAAATGACAAAATTTCCAAAACAATTACAATTAAAGCTGCACCTGATGATCCAGACGATCCAGACGATCCAGACGATCCAGATGATCCAGATGACCCAGATGACCCAAATGATACAGTTGTTTTAGTAATGCCTACTGCAGATTTCGACTTTTCTCCAGATGGAGGACAAAGACCAGTATCAATAACATTTGATAATAATTCTACAGATGCAAGTTCATACAATTGGGATTTTGGTGACGAATCTTCTTCAACAGATGAAAATCCTACACACGAATATTTAGTTTCAGGAACTTTTGAAATAAAACTCATTGCAATAAATTCAGATGGAGCAGACACTATAACAAAAACAATTACCATTACAGAACCTCCAACACCAGTAGCAAATTTCACTTTTTCTCCTTTAACTGGTGAAGCTCCTTGTGTTGTAACTTTTATTAACACTTCAATAAATTATACTTCTGTACTTTGGGATTTTGGCGACGGACATACTTCAACAGTAATTAATCCTGTTCACAATTATTCGAATCCAGGCAATTACCAAATATCATTAAAAGCTATGAATTTTGATCTTGAAAACACTGTTGAAAAAAATATAATAGTTTCAAAATTACCAAATCCAACATTTACATACTCATTTGAAAACAATAATCAGAATGCTCCTTCAACGGTTATTTTCTCAAATACGACTCAAGAATTTGGATTAACCACAACATATTTATGGGATTTCGGAGATGGAACTTCTTCTACAGAAAAAAATCCTACGCATCAGTTTACTGATTCGGGTGCATATCAAGTAAAATTGACTGCTACGAATGAATTTGGAAGTATCTTCATAATCAATTCGATTACAATATTCTAAAAAATATTTCAAAATAAAAATAATTGAGGGAATGTAAAAAATCATTCCCTCTTTTTTATATTATTAAGATATTATAATAAATTTCAAGAATAAAATTTTTATTTAATAAAAATCGTGTGTAAATAAAAAAAGTGGGTGCAAAATTTTGCCCCCACAATAAAAATTACAATAAAGTAAATCGTTAACTATTTGCTTTTTCCAGCAATTGTTTCTATTTCAACCAAAGCAGCTTTTGGTAGATCTTTCACAGCAAAAGCAGCTCTTGCAGGAGGTTCAGAAGAAAAATATTTTGCATAAACTTCGTTCATTGCTGCAAAATTATTGATATCACTCAATAAACAAGTTGTTTTTACGACATCAGCAAGGGAATAACCTGCTTCCTCCAAAATCGCTTTAATATTTTTCAGTGCTTGTTCTGTTTGTGCTTCAATTCCTTCAGGCATAGTTCCTGTTTGAGGATTAATAGGAAGTTGACCAGAAATAAACAACATATTATTTATTTCAATTGCTTGACTATAAGGACCAATTGCTTTTGGTGCATTACTTGAATTAATTACTTTTTTCATATTATTTTTTATTTTGCTCTTTTAATAAATCACGAATCTCAGTTAATAATAACTCTTCTTTTGTTGGAACCGGAGTAGTATCAACTTTTGCAACTTCTTCATTTTTCTTCTTTTCTCCTAAAGATTTTATTTTGTTAATTCCTTTTACCATAAAGAATACACAAATTGCAACAATAAGAAAATCGATAAAAGTTTGAATGAAATTTCCATAATTCCAAGTCACAGCAGGAATGTTGGCACCAAGTTGATCAATATAGGCATCTCTCATTACAATTTTCAAATCTGTAAAATTAACGTTTCCTAAAAGCATTCCCAAAGGAGGCATAAGAAGGTCGGAAACAACAGAAGAAACAATTTTACCAAAAGCGGCACCAATGATAATACCAACTGCCATATCAATCATATTTCCTTTTATGGCAAAGGTTTTAAATTCTTCAATAATTTTAATTTTTTTCATAATAATAAAATAATAGTATTAATCTTTATTTTGTTTTGCCCACGAATCTTTCAATGTTACAATTCTATTAAAAACCACTTTATTTTCATCAGAATCTTTATCGACACAAAAATATCCTTTTCTTTCAAATTGCACCTTATCCAAAACATTTAATTTTGCAAGATTCTCTTCAATATAAGCATCAATTGTTATTAAAGAATCTGGATTCAAATAATCAATATAATTTTTATCTTCAGGAATATTATCCATATAAGCTTCGTTAAACAGTCTGTCGAAAAGTCTCACTTCTGCTTTTATGGCTTTTTTTGCAGAAACCCAGTGAATTGTTCCTTGTACCTTTCGTCCATCAGGAGACTGTCCTCCTTTTGACTCAGGGTCGTAACTACAATGAATTTCGATAATATCTCCATTCTCGTTTTTAACGATATCTGTACATGTAATAAAATATGCATATCTTAATCTCACTTCTTTTCCTGGAGCAAGACGGAAATATTTCTTGCTTGGATTTTCCATGAAGTCTTCTCTTTCGATATATAATTCTTTTGAGAAAGCGATTTGACGAGTTCCTGCATTTTCATCTTCTGGATTATTTACTGCTTCTAGATATTCGATTTTGTCTTCAGGATAATTATCAATAACGACTTTTACAGGATCTAAAACAGCCATATATCTATTGGCTTTTTTATTTAAATCTTCTCGAACACACCATTCCAACAAAGAAATGTCAATGATGTTATCACGTTTGGCGACACCAACTTTTTCGGCAAACATACGAATACTTTCAGGAGTATATCCACGACGACGAATACCGCAAATTGTCGGCATACGTGGGTCGTCCCAACCAGATACAAATTTTTCTTTCACAAGTTGCAACAACTTACGTTTACTCATTATTGTATAAGTTAGATTTAAACGAGCAAACTCATATTGATGAGAAGGGAAAATATCTAACTTCTCTATAAACCAATCGTACAAAGGACGATGAACATCAAATTCGAGAGTACAAATAGAATGAGTAATATTTTCAATAGAGTCGCATTGACCGTGAGCAAAATCATACATTGGATAAATGCACCATTTATTGCCAGTACGATGATGTTCAGTATTGATTATTCTATACATAATAGGGTCTCGCATCAACATATTAACATCGGCCATATTAATTTTTGCACGAAGAACCATTGAACCATCAGGGAAATCGCCATTTCTCATTTTATTAAATAGGTCTAAATTTTCTTCAACTGATCGATTTCTATATGGACTGTCTTTCCCTGGAACTGTAACTGTTCCTCTATTTAAACGAATTTCATCTTGTGTTTGATCATCTACGTAAGCAAGAGACTTCTTTATCAAAACAATAGCCCATTGAAACAATTGTTCAAAATAGTCGGAAGCATAAAATTCATTTGCCCATGAAAATCCCAACCATTTAACATCTTCCTTTATTGAGTCTACATACTCGGTATCTTCTTTTACAGGATTAGTATCATCAAAACGTAGATTTGTTTTACCACCATATTTTTTTGCGAGACCAAAATTTATACAAATAGATTTTGCATGACCCAAATGTAAATATCCATTTGGTTCTGGCGGGAAACGTGTAATAATTTCCGAATATCTGCCATTTTGTATATCTTCCTCAACAATTTGTTCTAAAAAATTTAAGGAATCCTTAATTTCTTCCATTTTCTTATTTAATTTACAAAGTAAAATAAAAAATAGAGAAAATCAAAATATTTTTTCACTTTATATAATAATAATTAGAAAATACCAAAAAACAATAACAGTAATAAAAATACAATAAAAAATTAAAAGAATAAATACAATTTTTACCAAATAAACTTATATATGATAGTATGTTAGTTAAATTTTTTATTTTCGTTAAAAAGTATTATTTTTACAAAATTTTTTAGAAATCTAAAAATTATAATAATCAAAAATTGTTTAATGCAAACAGATAACAGCGTAATACTTTCACAAGTAATAAATTCGGCATTGATAGATAAAAAAGCCGAAAATATCATTAATATCAATTTAACAAAAATTGAAAATTCTGTATCAAAATTTTTTATCATTTGTACTGCTAATTCAAAAATACATGCAATTACTTTAGCAAAACACATAGAAGATACAGCTAGAGAAATTTTAAAAGAAAAAACTTGGCATATTGAAGGAATAGAAAATTCGGAATGGATTTTGCTAGACTACGTGGACGTGGTTGTTCATATTTTTTTGGAAAACACCAGAAAACTATATCGTTTAGAACAATTATGGGGAGATGCAGATTTTAAATCAATAAGCTAAAAAACATTATATGGATAATAAGAATTCGAATCAGGGTAAACCACCTATTCCAAACTTCAACGATAACAAAAATGGTAAAAATAAATTATGGATTTTCACAATAATATTAGGAATACTTGCTATAGTTACTTTATTTTATCCATTTGGTAGTAACCCTACATCCGAAATGTCATTTAAGGAATTAATTCCAATAATCGAAAATCAAGATGTTGAAAAGATTGTTGTTGTTAATGGAGTTCGTGCCGACATATATATTAAATTAGACAAACTCAACAATTACAAAGTTGACAAAAACGGAATGTTTGGTATTGGGGCAAATAAAGGTCCTCATTATTTTTTAAAAATTGGAAGTTTTGATTCTTTTGAAAAGAAACTTGATGAAATTCAAAAGAATGTACCTATCAAAGATAGGATAAACATAAGTTCAGACACCGAGAGCAATGTTTGGGGCGGTATTATCCATTGGATAATTTTATTTGGAGTTTTTGGTGTTATTTGGTATTTTTTCATTCGCAAAATGAGCGGAGGTGCAGGCGGAAACAGTGGCATTTTCAATATCGGAAAATCTAAAGCAAGAGTTTTTGATAAGGAAAAAAGAATTAAAATAACCTTTAAAGACGTTGCCGGATTAGAAGAAGCAAAAGTGGAAGTTATGGAAATTGTAGATTTCCTGAAAAATCCCAAAAAATACACAAATTTAGGAGGAAAAATTCCAAAAGGCGCTTTATTAGTAGGCCCTCCCGGAACTGGAAAAACATTATTGGCTAAAGCCGTTGCAGGTGAAGCAGAAGTTCCTTTCTTCTCTTTAAGTGGATCCGATTTCGTTGAAATGTTCGTAGGTGTTGGTGCTTCTCGTGTTAGAGACTTATTTGCTCAAGCAAAATCAAAATCTCCATGCATAATCTTTATTGATGAAATTGATGCTATCGGTAGAGCAAGAGGTAAAAATGCAAATATGGGTGGCAACGATGAAAGAGAAAACACATTAAATCAACTTCTTACTGAAATGGACGGCTTCGACACAAATAGCGGAGTAATAATTCTTGCCGCTACAAATAGAGCTGATATTTTGGATAGTGCTTTAATGCGTGCCGGTCGTTTTGACAGACAAATATATTTAGATTTACCGGACATTCACGAACGTCAAGATATCTTTAAAGTACACACACGGGATTTAAAATTATCTGAAGGTGTAAAACCCGATTTTCTCGCAAAACAAACTCCCGGATTCAGTGGTGCAGATATTGCAAATGTTTGTAATGAAGCTGCTCTGATTGCCGCTAGAAAAAACAAAAAATCAATCGAAAAACAAGATTTTCTAGACGCTGTTGATAGAATTGTTGGAGGCTTGGAAAAGAAAAATAAAATTATTACTCTAGACGAAAAAAAACGTATCGCTTACCACGAAGCAGGACACGCAACTGTAAGTTGGCTTCTTGAACATGCTAACCCTCTTGTAAAAGTTACTATCATTCCTCGTGGAAAATCTCTTGGGGCTGCTTGGTATCTTCCAGAAGAAAGACAACTTACTACCAAAGAACAAATTCTTGACGAACTTTGCTCAATACTGGGAGGCCGTGCCAGCGAAGAAATTACTTTCGAAACAATCTCTACAGGTGCGTTAAACGACATTGAAAGAGCTACAAAACAAGCTACCGCTATAGTCTCTTACTATGGTATGACGGACTCACTACAAAATATTTCATACTTCGACTCAACAGGTCAATACGAATTTGGATTTACAAAACCTTTTAGCGAAAAAACTTCCGAACTTATTGATAAAGAAGTGAAAAATATTATAAATACAGAATATTTAAGAGCAAAAGAAGTATTAAATAAAAATAAAGAAGGACTTGCAAAATTAGCTGAAAAACTTTTAGAAAAAGAAGTTATTTTTAGCGATGACCTCGAAGAAATTTTCGGAAAAAGAAAAGGAGCTTCTGTAGATTCTATTAAAGACACCGATAATAATACGAAAGAAGAAGGAGAAGTAGAAGAAGAAGAAAATTACGTTAACAATACTACTGAAAATTAAAGTACAAGTAGAGATATTGTTAATAACATAGAAGATTAGACAGAAATCAGCAAATAGAAAAAAAAATATTAAAAATAATATTATTTAAAAAAATGTCATTATGAAATGACATTTTTTTTATTTTAATTAAAATAATTATTATTTTTACATTATAATAAAACATATATGAAAACAAAAAAAGCAATAAAAATTACAGCTATAACAATTTCTTCAATAATAATTCTATTCCTTGCCACGATTATTATTGTTCCGATGTTTTTCCAAAACAAATTAGTGAAATTGGCATTAAAAGAAGCCAACAAAATGCTGTATGCTGAAGTTTCTATTGAAGATTTTGACCTTACCTTAATCAAGAATTTTCCAAATCCGACATTAAGAATGAAAAATGTTTTAGTATTAAACAAAACATATTTTGAAGGAGATACCTTGGCAAAACTTGGAGAATTTGACGCTTGTTTTGATTTATGTAGTGCTTTTAGTGGCGATTATCATCTGAAAAAATTGGCTGTTGGCGATGCCACAATAAACGTTAAATTTACAGAAGACAGTCTTCATTCTTTCAATTGGGATATTATGATTCCAGACTCTCTACAAGTTGAGGATAGCACTGAAGAAGATTTTCATATTAATGTTAGAGCCGACAATATCACAATAAAAAATACAAATATTCATTATAGCGACATTCCCTATGAAATGTTTATGGATTTTGAAGCATTAAACCTTTCACTAAATGGTAATTTATCTGACACCGTTACAGACATAACATTAGAAATGGATTCAAAATCGGTAAATTTTGATATTTTTCAAATGCCACTGCTATCAAAAGCTGTAGTAAAAATTAATACAGAACTTACTGCCGATTTGAATAATTGGAAATTCAGTTTTAAAGAAAATGAAATCCTCCTTAACGCTTTGGCTCTTAAATTAGAAGGCTTTATTGCTGTTCCTGATGACATTGATATGGACCTAAAATTAAAACTAAAATCAACAGAATTTAAAAATATCCTATCAATGATTCCTGTAATTTATGCAAAAGACTTTGCCGACATAAAAGCTAACGGACAAGTTGCACTTGACGCTTATGCAAAAGGAAAAATGGTTGGAGACAGTTATCCTGCTTTCGGAGCAAATTTATCAATAGCAAATGCCATGTTCAAATACCCCGATTTACCTGCTTCTGTAGACGACATAAACATCATTGCAAAAGTAAATAACAACACTGGCATCTTAGACAATACTGTAGTTGATATACCTAAATTTCACCTAAAAATTATTGAAAACAATTTCGACTTAACAGCAAAATTACAAACACCTATCTCCGACCCCAATCTAGATTTTTCTGCAAAAGGAATAATTAATCTTAATGATATTCAAAAAATATATCCTATTGAAGAAGTAGGAAATATTAACGGAGTTTTTAAAATGGATTTAGCTGTTAAAACATTACTCTCGTATATTGAAAAAGAACAATACAACAAAGTTGAAGCTGTTGGAAACTTGGAAATTCAAGATTTAGTACTCAAAAATCAAGATTTTTTCGATAATGATGTTCTAGTTCCGATTGCTGAATTAAACTTCACTCCTAAATATATTGACCTGAAAAAATTTGAAGTAAAAATCGGGAAAAATGATTTGGCTATTGCTGGAAAACTTGACGACTATTTAGAATATATTCTGTCGGATTCTGCTGATTTAAAAGGAACATTAAGTATTAATTCAAATTATTTGAATATTACCGAACTTTTGTCACAACCAATTGCAAATACTACAGATACTACAGCAACAGCAACAGCAACAGCAACAACACAAACTGAAACTAATGATACAGCAAGTTCATTTGCAATTATTGAAGTTCCAAAATTCCTTAATGTAAAAGCGAATGCAAATGTAAAAAAACTGATTTATGACAACATAGAATTAAACAATGCTATCTTAGCTGTTAATGTTGCAAACTCTCGATTAAATATAAATAATTTATCGGCAAATATTTTTGAAGGAAATATTAAATTATCTGGATATTATGAAGCAGCAAATATGGACTTTGCAAATACTGATATGAATATTAATATTGATAAAATTGCACCCAAAAATGCTATTAAAACTTTTGGACTTTTCAATAAATATATGCCGGTAATAAATCATGCTGAAGGATTGCTTTCTATTGATATTAAGGCAAAAACAAAATTTATTAAAACTATGACTCCCGATTATTCTTCTACAAATATCATCGGTAAATTAGGATTGATTGATTGCAGATTAGTGAATGTTGAATCATTGAAAAAAATTGCCGATATATTACAAATGGATAGAATTAAAAGCTTTACATTAAAAAATACAAATTTGATGTTTAAAATAATTGATGGAAAATATTCTACAGAAGCTTTCAAATTTAATATTGACAAAATGAATTTCAATGTAGATCAAGGATATGTTGGTTTGGATAAATCATTAAAATACAATACATTAATTGAAATTCCAAAATCATACATGAATGCTCGTACAACAGATATGGTTTCAAAACTACAAGAGAAAGCAAAATCAATGGGAGTAAAAGTGAACGAAAGCGATGTTATAAAACTAAATTTGAAAATTGGAGGATTCTTAAATAAACCTACATTTGACATCGGTTTAAACGAAATGAAAGACAAAATTGTAGAAGAAGTTAAAGAAGTTATTAAAGAAGAAATCAATAAAGCTCTTGACGAAGCACAAGCACAAGCAAAAAAATTATTGGAAGAAGCACAAAAGCAAGCCGATGCTCTTATTGCGAATGCTACAAAACAGTCGAATGCACTTATTGCAGAAGCTCAGAAAAAAGCCGACGCACTTGTAGAGGCTGAAAAAGCTGCCGGTGAAAAATTAATTGAAAAAGCACAAGATGAAGCCAACAAAATGATTGCAAGTGCAAATAACCCTATTGAGAAAAAAGCTAAAGAACTTGCTGCCAAGAAGTTAATTGATACAGCAAAAGCTAATGCTGCAAAAGCAAATGCAGGAACTAAAACAAAAGCCGATGCGATGGTATTGGAAACAAGGAAAAAAGGTAACAATCTTATCTCTGCTGCAAAAACTCAAGGAGATAAACTAATTGAAAATGCAAAAAAACAAGGTGATACCCTTATAGAAAACGCTAGAAAGAAAACAAATTAAATTCTTAATTAATCTCGTTTTAACCTAACCCAAAAAAAGATTGTATTTTGTTCCTGTGAAAAATTAGGATCGTTGATAGTAAAAAATGGAGCGAATGCAACTACTTTTTTGTGAAACTCGCCATCTTTAATATACCATTCTTCTAAAAAACGAATTTCTTTAATGTTATTTTCATCAAGGACCATAGATTGCGGTACAAGTTTCTTTTTAACAGTATCGTAAGTTTCATAATTATAAGTTAATTTTGATTCAAGAAAATCATCTAACTCGCTGGATGGTACTTCTATTAATGTGTCGTAAGTCCCAACCAAATCATATTCATAAATAGGCAATCTACCTGATTTTACATCTTCTAATAATCCTTTTGTAAAATTTTGGCAATCTGGACATGGAATGTTTTCCCAAAACCAATCCCTATTATTTTTAGATCTATCATTACCTATCAATAAATTTACGATAGGAACATCATACATTATTTTATTTGTAATAATAACTGCACTATCATTTTCTTGCCCCAAAAATAATGCTATTTGGGATTTTTCCGATTTATTATTACAAGAAAGAAACAGTACAAAAAATACGAATAAAGGGAATATTGCTAATATTTTTTTCATCTTTTTAATTTTAAAGCAAATTTAATATTTATATTTTGTAAATGAAGAATAGATATTGTGCTAATTAGCGACTATTAATATCCTTGGAAAAGGCCATTTAAAGAAATATTTATTTTATCAATAACCACAGCCAAATCAGCCTGGTTATTTACGAAGTCGAGATTATCAACTTCAACAACAATAAATTTTCCAATATCATAAGAGTCTATCCACGCTTCGTAACGTTCGTTAAGATTAGAAAGATAATCCAAACGAATAGAAGATTCATATTCTCTGCCTCGTTTTTGAATTTGTTCAACAAGTTTTGGTACACTGGCCTTCAGATAGATTAACAAATCAGGTGCTTTTACCAATTCAGTCATCAGACGAAAAAGATCAGCGTAATTATTGTAATCTCTGGCAGTCATATAGCCCATTGCATGTAATGTCGGTGCAAAAATACAAGCATCTTCATAAATTGTTCTATCTTGGATAATAGTTTTTTTTGATTTTTTAATATCTATAATATTTCTAAATCTTTCTTTAAGAAAAAATATTTGTAAATTAAATGACCATCGTTGCATATCTTGGTAATAATCACTCAAATAAGGATTATTATCGATTGTTTCAAATTGAGGTATCCAACCGTAATTCTTTGCTAAAAGTTTAGTTAATGAGGTTTTTCCAGCACCAATATTTCCTGCTAAAGCTATATGCATAGTAAAAATTTTAATTTTTAAAAATACAAATAATTATTCAATTAAAAAAATTTTTTTTACTCTTATAATTCTTTTTTATATATTTTCCCTTTGTGCAAAAATAAAAAATTATTATTAATAATTTTATAATCAGAAAATTCTGGCAAGTTCTTTATAATAAATTTTTCTTCCCTATCATTTGTGATATCATAAATCGTTAAATTTTCTTTTGCAAGTGAAAAAAGCTTATCATTAAAAGATTTACAAGAAATATTATTATCTACTGGCGGGCTGTATTTTTTTACAAAATTTGCGAATTGATCCAAAATAATAACAGAAGAATTATCAAGGAACAGAATTAAATAATTATTAGTTTCTTTCATAGAAATTAATAAGTTATTACCCAGAAGGCTATAAAGAGGAATACTTTGCTGAAGGGTTTTTAAATTATGGTCGATTAAAAAAACTGAAGATTTTTGATAATCGAAAAGCCAAAAACCTTTCTGTGAATTGCAAACAATTTGAGAATTATAAAATCCCAAATCATCTAAATTAACGGGACTCAACAGTTCACTAAATTTATTATCCAAAAAAACAATTGTATTAGAATTTTCATAAAATAATAAAGTTACAAAAGGATTTGAAGCATCAACCTGCGATATATGCCCAAATTTTTTATTGTCGTAGCTTAACAAAAAATTATAATCTTTGTCATATTTTTTTAAGACATTATCATTAACAGAAAAATAATTTCCAAAAAAATCAATATCAAAAAGCTCTACATCGCTATCTTTATTAATTGGCAAAAAGTCGGTTTCTTGAGAAAAAGACCTGGGGCAATTAAGCAAAAAGCATAATAATGATAAAAACAATAATATTTTAACTTTCATAATTTATAAATACAAATATACTAATATTTTTTAGAAACGAATAAAACAAAAGAAAATGTTCAATAAAATAAAAATAATCATAGTTTTTTAATAATATTGTTTTTTTTTGCAAAAATATTTTTTATAAACAAAAAAAAATGCTACATTTGCATTCTTAAAAATAGATAAAAACATATTAAGTTTTACAGTTATGGATTTAATGAAAGTAGCAAACGAAGAATTAGCAAAATTAGACAATGTAAAAAATGCTAAAGAAAAAAATTATCCTGAATTTAAGGCTGGCGATACCATTACTATTAGCTACAAGATAAAAGAAGGCGATAAAGAAAGAATACAAGGATATAGAGGAGTTGTTATTCAATGCAACGGCGAAGGCAACACTGCAACATTTACTGTTAGAAAGACTTTAGGAACTTTTGCAGTAGAAAGAATTTTCCCTTATTATTCTCCTTTTATCGATAAAATTGAAGTTAACAAACGCGGAAAAGTTAGAAGAGCTAAAATATATTATCTTCGTAAACTTAGCGGTAAAAAAGCAAGAATTAAAGAAGCTAGAGTTAGCCAATAATATCTTTACTCCACTTTTTTATACAGATATTGCTTGCTAAATTTGTAATTCATTACTATTGTTGTAAAAATATTATAATTTACAAATAATTAATTAGTAATCATTTAGTAATCATTTAATAATCATTTAATAAATAACAAAAAATACATCAACAAATATGTTGATGTATTTTTTATTTATTAAAAATATACTATATTTGTTTGTTAAGAATTAAGATTTAAGATTTAAAAAATAAGCTTATGAAAAATAATATTAAAATTATTTGTTCTCTCATTTTGTTTGCATTAAGCATTTCTCTAAAAAGCCAAACTAATTACAATGAAAAATGGGATGAAGTGTTAAATTTTGAAGAAAATGCACTGCCACAATCAGCAAAAAAAGTAATTGATGAGATTTATAATCTTGCCGATAAAGAAAATAACGAAGAACAACTCATTAAAGCTATTTTTCATCAAATTAAATATAATACGCAGCTAGAAGAATCCGGAATTGTTTCATCAATAGAAAAAGTTGATTCCGAAATTAAATCAGCAAAATTTGCCAATAGAAAAAATATTTCCCCTTTTCTTCACTTGGCATTGTCTTCATTGTATAAAACTTATTATGAACAAAACGGTTATAAAATAAATGGACGTTCAACAATTTCAAATTATGAAACTTCAAGTTTTGAAACCTGGGACAAAAATACTTTTACTTTCAATATTATTAAAAATGCAAATCTCGCTCTTACAGATAATTTGAAAACTATAAAAACGTCGGAGTTTCCTGAATTTTTTTACGAAGTTGATAATGAGAGCAATAACTTACCAACAATGTATGATGTTGTTGCAAACCTTATTCTTACAAATATTTTTCAAGAAAATTATTACTATAACTATAACAGCAACGAACAACTCTCAGATGAAAACCTATTATCAGATACAGAGAATTTTACAAAAATAACAATTAATAATGCCGAAAGATCATACCTTTATAGCTCAATTTGTGTATATCAAAAATGGCTCTCATTAAGATTAGAAGATAAAAACAATAGAGAAGCTCTTATAGCATGCGACTTGAACAGATTGGATTTTTTGAAAAATAAATTTCCTGATTTGGACCACTATCATGAATTATGGTTGAATCAAATAAAAAACATCAAGAGTATATATGAAAGTTATCCAGAAGTAGTGCTGATAAACAATAAATTAGCAGAATACTATATTGAATTGGGAAATTCATATAATTTTTTAAGTAATCCCGGTCACGATGCAGCCGAAGCAAAAGAAAATGCATTAGCAATTATCGAAAAATCTATCGAAGCATTTCCCAACGCAAAACACACAGACTATTCAAAAAAATTACTGGAAACAATACATTCCAAATATGTTAATTTTAATGTAGAAAATTTTGTAAATGTAAACAGAGCTTTCCCTATTCTGATAGAACATAAAAATGTTGACAAATTATATCTAAGTATTTATGAATGCAGTCATCAAGAATATGAAGAAATTAAAGCTTTTTATGAGGTTGACAATTCCAAATTGATTAATAAAATAAAAAAATTTAAGTTAGTATCAAACGAAGTTATTGACTTTAATAAAACTCATAACGATTACAATACTCATTCAAGCAAATATCTTATTAATCCTCAAAAAGCAGGATCATATCTATTATTGCTTAATGAAAGTAATGAATTATCAACAAACAATTCTGAAATTTTTTATCAATTTGTACAAGTAACAGATTTATCAATAGTTTCAAGACCGTCAAAGAATCCAAATAGATATGATTACTATTTGGTAAACAATATGAATGGAGTTGGAATTGAAGGAGCAAAAATTTCGTTTTTTGTAGAAGTTTGGGACAGAAAGGGTGCTGTAAAGAAAAAAGAAGCTGAAATAATAACCGATAAAGAGGGCTTGATAAATATTCCTTCTAAAACAAACAACTACTGGAGACAATATGAAATTGAAATAGAACACGAAGGACAAAAAACATACAACGAAATGAGTTTTAATCATTTCATACAAGACAAAGAAAAAGAAAAAATTACCCGATATTATTCGAATATATTCACCGACAGGGCTATTTACAGACCTGGCCAAACTATTCATTTTAAAGCAATTTCTTACTCAGTATCAGATGAAGGAAACAAAATAGCTGCAAATTTGCCATTAACAATAAAATTATTTGATGTAAATTGGCAGGAAGTATCAAATATGAACTTAGTAACAAACGAGTTTGGTAGTTGTTCAGGTGATTTTGTCCTCCCGAGTTCTGTTCTTACTGGACAATTTACCATTGAAGCTTCTTATCAACGTTTTAATTCACATAATTATATAAAAGTAGAAGAATATAAACGACCAAATTTTGAAATTACAACAAATCCAATAGCTAAAGAATATAAATTTAATGATAATGTTGAGTTAAATGGATCTGTAAAATCATATTCTGGAGTGGGATTATCTGATGCACAAATATCATATACAGTAACAAGAAGCTCATCATATTCGAAATGGTATTGGTGGTGGATACCTACAGATCAACCTGTGACAATTGCTTCGGGCAAAACCACCAGCGATAACAGCGGAAATTATACAATAAAATTCAAAGCTATTGCTGACAATAAAAATTTGAATAATTCAAATATTCTTTACAATTATGAAGTAAATATTACTGCTACAGACATTAACGGCGAAACACATGAAACTTCTGAAACAATAAGATTATCAAAAGTAGGACTAATATTAGAAACAGAAAATGATAATATAATTGTAAAAGAAAATGCCAAGGATTTTAAAATACTGGCTCAAAATATTGCAGGTCAAGATATTCCTTCAAATGTCGAGATTATTGTGATGAGTTTATTCACTCCACAAATGCCTTTACGCAGCAGTAATCTTGGACAAATAGACTACCCTCTTTACAGCGAATTCGATTGGTATCAAAAATACCCGGGAAATATCTACAAATTTGAAGATAGACTTGAAAACTTCTCGGCAAAAAATATTGTATATAAAACAACAATAAATACAAAAGATAAAAAATCCTTCTTACCTGAAAATATTTCTAAATGGGAATCGGGTGCTTACAGAATAACATCAAAAACAACTGATAGCGAAGGAAATATTATTAACGACACTTTTGAATTTATTTTGATTTCTTCAAAAGACACATTGATGCCATATACAAAAACAAACTTCTTTTATTGCGACAAAACAAACGCACAGCCGGGAGACATTGTAAATCTAAAAATTGGCTCTGCATATAAAGATGTTAAGGCTCATTTTTCTTTATTCTACAAAGGCGAAAAAATAAAAGAAGAAGTGATAAATATAAGTGGAAATGTTAAAAACATTGAAATACCAATTAGCGAAGCTTATTATGGTGGAATATCTTTCAATGTTATGTTTGTTCACGACGGAAGACTTTACGATTATTCTAATAATATTGGAGTTGAATATGAACATAAAAAATTACATTTCAAATCACTTACAATAAGAGATTTAACAGTAAAACCTGGTCAAACAATTGTTGGTGCCGTTAGTATTGTTGATAAAGATTCGATTCCTGCTGATGCAGAATTTTTAGCCAATATGTACGATGCTTCTCTAGATGTTTTTGCAAAAAACTATTGGAATTTTTGGATGTATAGTTATTACAGATCATATATAGGTAATAGCATTTCATTATCAACTCTTAGTTCAGAAAGACATATTATCAAATATCCTAAATATATTTCATATGTAACTTACAATAATCCAAGATTGAATTTGCTGGATATTATTAACGGTATTTATTATTATACTAAAAATGTACATCGTTCACCTATGATGGCTTTTGATGAAACAGTTACTGCTTCTGGAGAAAGTACTGTTGCTGTTGCAGAAGCAGAAGAACAATTTGCGCAATCAGGAGCAGAGAAAAAAGAAAAATTAGATGATATCACAGGTAACAAAGATAAAGCAGAAGGTCTTTTAGGCGGACTTGATGCTGATGGGAGAACAGATAATCAAAATAATATCCGCAGTAATTTTTCTGAAAATGCATTTTTTTATCCAAATTTAAGAACGAATAAAGATGGAAAAATTGAATTTACATTTACAATGCCCGATGCTCTTACTAGATGGAATTTTATGGGATTGGCTCATACCAAAGACTTGAAAATCGGACAAATATCTGCTTCTTTAATAACACAAAAAGAACTAATGACAACTGCTAATTTACCTCGTTTTTTAAGAGAAAACGACAAAATAACAATATCCACAAAAATTAGCAACCTCACTGAAAACAAAATTAAAGGAAAAGCAAAAATCGAATTATACGATTACGAAAGTTTTGATAATCTAAACAATATATTTAAAATTGAGAATTCTGAAATAGATTTTACTGCAGATTCAAATTCCAATGTTTCTGTTTCTTGGGAAATTCAAGTTCCAGAAGGTCTTTCAACTGTTGGAATAAGAATTACGGCAGAAAGCGACAAGCATATTGACGGAGAAGAACATCTTTTACCAATTTTATCTGACAAAATTTTGGTCACAGAAGCAATTCAAATGCCCGTGAATAAAGCAGGAACAAAAGAATTTAAATTTTTATCATTTGAAAACAACAAATCAAATACATTACAAAGTAAAAAATTTGTTTTGGAATACACATCAAATCCTGCTTGGTACGCAATTTTGGCACTACCATACCTTATGGAGTATCCTTACGAATGCAACGAACAAACATTTTCTCGCTTCTATGCTAATTCTCTCGCAGCACATATTGCAAACAATGACCCAAAAATCAGAAATGTTTTTGACATGTGGAAAGCTAATCCCGACAGCAAAGCTTTAATGTCAAATCTAGAAAAAAATCAAGAATTAAAAAATGTCCTACTAGAAGAATCTCCGTGGATGCAAAACGGAAATAACGAAAGCCAAAGAAAAGAAAAATTGGGAATTTTATTCGATAAAAACAGAATATCTGTAGAAAGTAAAGCTACATTGAAAAAACTTGAAAGCAACCAAAATAACGATGGCGGTTGGAGTTGGTTTAAAGGAAATTATGAATCAAGTCAATTCATAACTCAACATATTGTTGCCGGATTTGGTCATCTATCAAAATTGGGTGTAGATCTTAAATCTTCAAATACTAATTGCGATAGAATGATAACAAATGCAATTTCGTTCATTGACGATGAATTGTTAGATACATACAATTATTTGAAAAAACATTACACGAAAAAAGAATTAGAAGAGGATCATTTAGGAACTTCAATAATTCATTATTTATATGCACGTTCATTTTATAAAGACATTGCTATTCCTGCAAAAATGAATGAAGCATTTAACTACTTCAAAAAACAATGCGAAAATTATTGGACTTACAAATCTTTCTATGAAAAAGGAATGATTGCATTATCATTACATCGTTTTGACAATTCTAAAATATCAGAAAATATTGTTGCATCATTGAAAGAAAATGCTATGCGAAACGAAGAAATGGGAATGTATTGGAAATACTCAACAGGATATTTCTGGTATGAAGCACCAATCGAAACACAAGCATTGCTAATAGAGACTTTCAGCGAAATAGATCCAGTTGCTAATTTATCCGACGTTGAAGAAATGAAAATCTGGTTAATAAAACAAAAACAAACACAAGACTGGAGAACAACAAAAGCTACTGTAGAAGCAGTTTCTGCATTAATGTTACAAGGAAATAATTTATTGGCAACAACCGATTATCCTATAATAACTGTAGGAAAAGAAACTATTGACGTAAAAAACGACAAAGATATTAATAAAGAAGCAGGCACAGGATATTTTCAAAAATCATGGAGTGGCAAAGAAATTTCTAAGAATTTCGGAAAAATTTCTGTGAAGAAAAAAGAAAATTCGGCTTCTTGGGGTGCTGCTTATTGGCAATATGTTGAAAAATTTGATAAAATAAATTCTTTCAAAGAAACTCCTCTTAAAATAGATAAAAAACTTTTTGTAGAACGTACAGCTGAAGACGGCAAAAACAAAGTAATAATCCCTATCGAAAAAGATAAACTTTCTGTTGGCGATAAAGTTACTGTTAGAATAGAAATTTCTGTTGACAGAGATATGGAATACGTTCATCTAAAAGACTTACGTGCTGCCTGCTTTGAACCTGTTGATTTTATTTCTTCTTACAAATGGTCGGAAGGATTAGGCTACTATCAATCTATTAAAGATGCTTCAATGAATTTCTTTATAGACAGATTAAATAAAGGAGTTTATGTCTTTGAATATCAATTACTTGTGACACAAAAAGGCGATTTTAGCAATGGAATCACAACTATGCAATCTATGTATGCTCCCGAATTTACAAGTCACAGCCAAGGACAAAGAATTGTTATTGAATAATTTATGATAATTAATAAATAGCAACGTAATTATCTTTTAATGAAAAAGTTTTTATTTTTATTCTTTATCATAGCTGTTTCTTCAATAAAATTATTGTCGCAAAACGACTACGAAAAAGATATTATAAAATTATCGGCAGAGGATGAATATTTTAATGAAGATAAAAGCAATTTCTTAAAAATTGGCAATATTATTCCAACAAATATTAATGTCACAAATTCTGGAACATTTACAAATTGTGAAAAAACAAAGAAATGGACATTAAGAATTTCTGTAAAAGATGCAAAAGCAATTTCATTACATTTTGATTATTTTAATATCAAAAAAAATTCTTCCTTTACAGTCTATAATCAAAACAGAACAGACAGTTTAGGCCCTTATTTCAATTATGACAATAAAAAAGGTCTATCCTACTCTATAGGAAATATTTATGACAACGAAATAATTATTGAATATAAAATTCCGGCTGATGCAGATTTTTCATTTAGCGATTTTAATATTTCGGGTGTAGCAAAAATATTTTATCTTGAAGAAGAAAACAGAAAGTCTCTTGGTTTTGGAAGTTCCGAAAATTGTAATGTAAATATTAATTGCCACGAAGGAGCAAAATATAAGGATGTTCAGCGAGGAATTGCACGAATTTTTGTAGTTGATGGCAGTTCTGTAGGTTATTGCACAGGTTCATTAATCAACAATACTGCCGGCGACAGCAGCCTTTATATTCTTACAGCAGGACATTGTGCCGAATATGCTAATGCAAATGATTTTTTGCAATGGCGATTCGATTTCAACTTTGAAAATAATTATTGCCAAGACCATGAAACAAGCGAACCAAAAGCGATTTCATTTACTGGCGCGAAAAAATTGGCAAAATCGCCTCTGGATCATGGTAGCGACTTTTTGCTTTTGGAACTCACAAATGCCCAAAAAAGTGAAATTGCAGAAGCAAATTTGGTATATAACGGCTGGCAACGAACAAATGACAATCCAGAAAATGGTGTTTGTATTCATCATCCTCGCGGCGATATAAAAAAAATATCTACATTTCTAAATCCTGCAATTTCTACAACTTTTAATAACCCTGAAGTCTCAGGTTATATAGATGCTTTTTGGAAATTACGATGGTCGGCAACTGAAAACGGCTTCGGAGTTACTGACATTGGATCATCTGGGGCTCCTCTTCTTAACAAGGATGGATATATTATCGGAACAGTTTCGGGAGGTAGCAGTTCGTGTGAAAATAACAATAATTACGACTATTTTGCAAAGTTACATTATCAATGGCAAATTACGGGGAATGACTCTACTTCTCAATTATCATATTGGTTAGACCCAATAAACAGCAATGCAAATTTATGCAAATTAATGAGATTTAATAATTATGATAACGACGATGGAAACAAACAATATACAATATTTCCTAATCCTTGTGCTAATTATTTTCTAATTTCAAATTCAAAAAACAACAATTTTGATATCTTTATATATGATGTAATAGGAAATTTGATAGATAAAAAATCAAATATATCAAATAATTCGGAAATATCAACAGTAAAATTTCTGAATGGAATATATATAATAAAAATCATTGAAGGGGATAAAATTATTAAAATTGAAAAAATATTGATTATTAGATAACAAATCAACTGCAACAAGTTAGGAAAAAATGGGAGAGAAAAAAAATATATTTAAATTTCAGCAATTTGAGATAGAGCAAAGCGAAAATGTATGGAAAATTGGAACTGACGGTGTACTGTTGGCAGCAATTACAGATCCTGTAAACAGCAAAAGAATATTAGACATTGGCACCGGTTGTGGTTTAATTTCATTAATGCTTGCTCAAAAAACAACAGCAATAATTGATGCAATAGATATAAATCCAGATGCTGTAGAACTTGCAAAGAAAAATGTATTAAAATCGAAATGGAAAGATAAAATAAACATTTTTCACAGTTCTCTTCAAGATTTCGATAATAATACAAAATACGATTTAATAATAACTAATCCGCCATATTTCACAAATGGAGAAGCGTCTCCAATAAAAAGCAGAGCCATTGCACGACATAATTTGGAGCTAAAAATGGATATTCTTGCCGAAAAAGCAAATGAACTATTATCGGATGATGGCTTATTGGTGCTAATCTATCCAAATATTGAAATGGAAAAATTTATTCAACTTGCAGAAACAAAAAAATTGTCAATAAGAAAAAAAATTTTTGTCATCCCCAAAATTGGATATGATAGCAAAAGAATTATCGGCTTCTTTGCTAAATCGCCCAATTTTAAAATTGATATTCAAAATATTACGATAGAGAAAGAAAATCGGCACGATTATACAGATGAATTTATTAAGCTTACAAAAGATTATTATTACAGAGAAAATAAACATTAATTTTTTTTTTTCTGCAAAAACAGTTAATTTTGGAACTTAAAATTGTTAATTTGGATAAATATTTCAAAAATATATCATATCAAATTTTAATTAAAATTACAATTTTCATGTTGGTATTCACTGGAATAACTAACAATATAAAATCACAAACAGCTTTATCATTAAAATTTTCGCCAATAAGTTTGCATCCCTTTAAGGAGCAAAACAAAGTATTTTTTGAAAACAAGATCGATTCCAATGCTTCATTTGTAGTAACGCCCTGCGTAATTTTAAGTTCTGAAACATTTATATATTCTGATGAGTTAAACGTTCGTTTTATGCTTGGAGGCATGAGTGATGCAGTTTCACATGCAGCGATGTTTTTTCAGGCAGGGTTAAAATACAGATTCTTACAAGTGTATAAAAGTGGTTTTTCAATCGGAGCCGGAGTCGTTTTTTACGGACGAGAATGCCGATTGGAAGAAAACGGGTTTTTTCCAGAAAAATTTTGGCACAAAAACGGCTCTTGGGAATATAGTATTGGCGGCTTAGGCGAATTTGAATATAATTTAATGTTAGGTGACAAACACGATTTGCTATTTTCATTAGTATATGGTTTTGAACCGAAATCTTTTACGGCGACAGTAGGTTACCGTTTTTGGCTTAGCACTACAATAAAACATAGGAAAAAATGCGGTTCTTGCCCTTTTGGAAACAGCTCCAAAGGTAAAAAATGGAATCAATAATAAGAAATTTAAATTAAATATTATGACAAAAGTAAAACGAATTTTCGATATTTTAGATTTGTATAATTCTGAATATAAACAATCGGAAACAGCTTTTTGTAGCAAAAATAAAATCACAAAAGAATGGAAATGCGTATCAGCAACAAGCTACTACACCCTTTCTCATAAAACAGCGTGCTGCTTATTAAAAAAAGGATGTAAAAAAGGAGATAATATTATTACAATTTCTCCGTCATTGCCCGAATGGAATATCACTGATATGGCAATTTCTATGATTGGTTCAAGACATATTCCTTTATATATAACACTCGGGATTGAAGAAACTGAAAAAGTAATTGATCATAGCGATACTGTAGGTATTATAGTTGCAAATGAAGACATTTACCACAAAATTGAAAATTGGGTTAAAAGAAATCCACAAATAAAATTTGTAATATCATTCACAAAATTTGATGGAGTTGATTATCTATACGATTTAATCGATCAATTGGGCAGTGACGAAGAAACCACATACCTAAAGGAAATTGAAAATATTAAAGAATCAATTTCTGAAGATGATGTTGCTACAATTATTTATACATCAGGAACTACAGGTGTGCCCAAGGGTGTTATGCTTTCTCATAAAAATATATTAAAAAACGCTGAACCTCTATTAAAGCACTTACCTAACGTATATAAAGACCACTGTTTAAGTTTTCTACCTCTTTGCCATATTTATGAAAGAATGTTAAATTATGCTTTTCAATGGAAAGGAAGTAGTATTTACTATTCTGAAAATTTTGGTACAATATTATCGGACATTCAATACTCTAAACCGGTAATCTTCAATGCTGTTCCTCGTGTTTTAGAAAAATTTTATGATGGAATTTTAGCAAAAGGAAAAGATTTACGAGGATTAAAAAAAATTATTTTTTTCTGGGCAATACGTTTAGGTTATAATTTTGATGAAAAAGCGAATAACAGTGCTATTTATAATTTTAAATTAAAGATTGCCAGAAAATTAGTTTTTTCAAAATTTCAGAAAACCTTTGGAGGCAATCTTAAGCTTATAGTTACTGGAGGATCAGCACTTCAAGTTAGATTGTCAAAATTATTTAGTGCTGCAGGATTCACTATCTGCGAAGGTTATGGACTAACTGAAACCTCACCGGTAATATCGGTAAATTTACCACCTTGGAAACCCGGAATGAGAAAATTAGGAACTATTGGACCAATTTTAGAAGGTGTCAGAGTAAAAATTGCCGATGACGGAGAAATATTAACTTCTAGCGATTGTGTGATGAAAGGATATTATAAAAATCCTGAACTCACTGCCGAAGTAATTGACGAAGATGGTTGGTTCCATACCGGAGATATTGGTATTATTGATGAAAATGTTTATCTAAAAATTACCGACAGAAAAAAAGAAATTTTTAAAACATCGGGAGGAAAGTATATTGCACCACAAGTTATTGAAAATAAATTCAAATCTTCTAATCTTATCGAACAATTGATGGTTGTTGGTGAAAACGAAAAATTTGTTAGTGCATTAATATCACCAAATTTTAATCACTTGCACTTCTACGCAGCAAAACACAAAATTCATTATAAAAATCATAATGAGTTAATTGAGAATCCGGTGGTAATAAAAAAAATTCAAAGGGAAATTAACGAGATTAACTCAACTTTGGCAGAATATGAAAAAATAAAAAGGTTCCGTCTTGTTGTAGATGAATGGACACAACCAAGTGGTGAACTTTCGCAAACATTAAAATTAAAACGTAGTTTTATCCGAAATAAATACATCCATATTTTAGAGGAAATTTACAGACATGACGAATTCGGAGACAAACTTGTAGATGTTGATAACATTTCTTCAATTATTAAAAGTGAATTAAAGAGTGGGATAAACAAAATTATCGACAAAAAAGAAGAAAAACAATAATCTATTATTGCAAGAAATAATAAATTGCAATTTGATACTCTAATTCTCGATTAAATTTAATTATTTTTGCTGATAATATCTTCTAAACGTTATGTACATTTAGAAGCGAGATATTAAGCAATATTGTCTAAATGCACTTTGAAAAACTTATCTCGTTAGTCATAACTGTATAAGGTTCACATTATCGACAGAAACTATCATTTTTAAAGTAGTATTTTACAAGAAAAATTTCTAGAAACTAATATTTGAAGTATTTCTTTGGAAAGAGAGAATATTTTTAAACAACAAAAGGAATAAAAATTAAAGATTTGTTTTTAAAAAATCTTCAACAGCTTCTTTCGCCTTTTTTTCATCAGCACCATCAAAAGAAAAAGATATTTTTTCTCCGGATTTTATTCCTAATTTAAGAATTGCCAATAAACTTTTAGAATCATAACTTGCATTGTTATAGATTAATGATATCTTAGAATCATACTGTTTTGTGATAGCAACCAAACGCCCTGCAGGTCTTGCATGAATACCCACACAATCTTTAATAATATGGTCATTAATTTCTGTCATTGTCTTTAATTTTTAAGGATATAATTTTTTCTTTTGCTTTGACAAATTCTCTATCAACTTGTTCCATCATAGAATATTTGTCCGACTCGATAACTACAATTGGAGTAATCGTATTATAGTTTTCTTCTTTTATCAAATCTAAATCTGCTCTTATAATAATATCTCCCATTTTAACTTTATCACCAACAGCAACAAAAGTTTTGAAGCCACGACCATCTAATTTTATTGTATCAAGTCCTATATGAATAAGTACAGTAACTCCCGAATTGTTAGTTAATACAATAGCATGAGAAGAATCGTAAATTTGCTCAATAACAGCATCAAAAGGTGCAAAAACATCTCCTGTATCGGGAATAATTGCAACACCATTTCCTAAACATGATTCAGAAAAAGTAATATCAGGAACATCTTGAATTTTAACTAATTTCCCACTCAATGGAGAAAAAATTATCACTTCCTGCTCTGTGGAATCAATGTTGGGTTCTTCTACCCCTTCAGATTTAATATTCTGGGTTTCTGAGATATTATTATCAAGAATATTTTTTATTGCATCGGCAAGGAATTGCACATCAAGACCAATAATTATTTGTATTTCAGTATTTGAAAGTTTTATAAAACCTTTTGAGCCATGTAATTTAAGCATTGCCTCATCAATCAACGATGCTTTTTTCACTGTAATACGAAGACGTGTTACACAATTATCAATTTCTATAATATTATTTTTTCCACCCAATGCTTTTATCATTCCAAGTGCAACATTGTGGAATGAAAGTGATTTATTTGATACTTTAATATTATCAGCAGCATCGTCTTCACGACCTAGAGTTTTCAAATTAAATTTTACAATAAAAAATCTGAAGGTAAAATAATAAATAAAGAACCAGCCAATTCCTAAAAGAGGCAATATCCATGGATTTTGAGCGAGAGCATTTCTCCAATACAAAACAAGGTCAATAAGTCCTGCCGAGAAAACAAATCCCATTCTTACAGGTAGAATATAGCATATCAACATTGATATTCCTGTAAATATTGCGTGAATAACGTAAAGGAACGGCGATAAGAACATAAAAGAAAATTCGAGAGGTTCAGTAACGCCGGTAAAAAATGATGCAATAGCACTTCCTAGCAATAAACCGGAAACGATTTTTTTGTTTTTAGATTTTGCAGTATGATACATTGCCAAAGCGGCTCCAGGCAACCCGAACATCATGATTGGGTAATATCCTGTCATATATTGACCTGTAACACCAAAAACGCCTGTTGAATCGCTAAAATTTTTCAAATCATTAATACCAACAATATCAAACCAAAAAACAGAATTGACAGCATGATGCAATCCTACAGGTATCAAAAGACGATTAAGCATTCCGTAAATCCCTGCACCGATAGGACCTAAAGTAGCAATACCTTTTCCCACATATTGCAAACCATCATACATTAATGGCCAAATATAAATAAGAATAATTGCAAGAAGTAAAGAAAAAGTACCGGCAATAATAGCTACCGACCTCTTTCCAGAAAAGAAAGATAATGCAGCCGGCAGTTTAACTTTATGAAATTTATTATACGAGAAAGATGCTATCAAACCACAAATAATTCCGACAAAAACATTTTTGACATTATCAAAAGCAGGATCAACCATATCAATATCAATTCCTCTATAAACAGATATGAATTTGGGTGACAAAAGCGTTACGATTACGAGCCAAGAAACCAATCCAGATAAAGCTGCAGTTCCATCGCCTTTTACAGACATTCCTATTGAAATTCCAACAGCAAATAATAGAGGTATGTTATCCAATAATATTAGTCCGGAAGAACTTAGTATATTGGCAATGATATTGTCGGGATAATAAAAGAAAATCCAATTACTAATGCCGATAAAAATAGCTGCTATTGGAAGTATAGCTACCGGTAACATTAAAGATTTTCCTAGTCGTTGTAAATATTTCATCGTTTATTATTTAAAGTTCGCAAATGTTTTTTCTTAATTCCAATATTTTATTCGGATTAACCGAAAATTCTGTAAACCCTTGTTCTAAGAGAAATTCAGTAAAGTTAATATCAGATGCCATTTCTCCACAAATTCCTAGATCTACATTATTTCTTTTCGCCGCTAATGATATCATTTTCAACATTTCATATATTGGAGAATAATCTAATTGTTGAAAATATTCATTTAATTCACTTGACAATCTATCAATAGCATAAGTATATTGAATTAAATCATTTGTTCCAACTGAAAAGAAATCAACATATTGTGCTAATTTATCGGCAATAACCACAGCAGCTGGTGTTTCTATCATTATTCCCAATTTTACTTTAAACTGAAGATTCAAGTCTTTTTCTATATCCTTACAGATTTTTATACAATTATCAATTTCCCACGAAGAAACAATCATAGGAAACATTATCGAAATAGAGTTTGGAAATAATTCATTTATTCTGATAGCAGCTTTGTAAATGGCACGTAATTGAGAAATAAACATTTCCTTATAACGCAAGCACAAGCGGATTGCTCTTAATCCCAATGCAGGATTATCTTCTTTCGGCAAATCCAAAAAATTTACTTTTTTATCACTACCAAAATCAAAAGTTCTAATTATTAAAGATCTTCCATTTAATATTTTGGCAATTTTAAAATATATTTCTTCCTGCTCCTCTTCACTTGGTGCAACTTCCCTGTTACTGCATAAAAACTCTGTACGGAGCAAACCAACACCCTCAGCATCATTTTCAACTGCAATAACTGCATCTTCAACGCATGCAATATTTGCAAATAAATGAATTTTTTTTCGATTACGAGTGATAGTTTCTTTGTTTTTGTACTTTTCAAAGAGTTGTTTTTTCAAAAGCTTATCTTTGAAAATTTCTTCTTTGAGTTTAAAATAATCATCATTATTAATATCAATAATTATTTTTTTATTATCGCAATCAACAATAATATTTTCTCCATTTTCAATTTCTATAATTGACTTATCCTTTGATATTATTGCAGGAATTTTCAAAATTCTTAAAAGAATAGACAGATGTGAATTTAAACTTCCTTTTAAAAGAACAACGGCAGAAATTTTATCATGAGGAAGTTCCAAGAAAACATTCACAGAAATGTCATCACAAACAATCACACTATCGTCTGATATCTCAATAATCTTGTCAGAAGAATCAATAATTGTGAGTAATTGCGATGATAAATCATGAATATCTTTTGCTCGTTCAGAAAAATAGTTGTCATTAATTAATTTAAAATCTTCAATTAATTTATCGGAAATAGTTTTTATTGCTTCTTTAGCAGTTTTACCATCTTCAACGCAGCGAATCATGGCACCTGAAAACTCAACATCTTCTAACAGTAATATTTGAATGTTAATCAATTCGGCAAGATCTTCTTGATTGTTTAAAATGAATTTCTCGTGGAGTTTTTTTAATTGATCTCCCAATTTTAAAATCGCGTTATTTATTATTTTCAGATGGTTTTCTGAAACTGTATTTGCATCTGTATTTTTAGATTTAGAAAAATCTTTATGAAAAAATTTTGTCGCCTTACCAATTGCTATGCCATCTGAAATTATTATACCCGAAAATTCTTTCATAAACTATTTGAATACAAATATAATTAAAAAATAAAAAAATTTGTTGTTTTTTTCGATAGTAATTATAAAAAAATCAATTATTAACAAACAATCAACGTATATCAACGGTTGCGGTAATTTTAAAAGCCCAATTTTTAATCTCTTTAAGATAATGATAAGCTCCGTATCGATAATAAACAGCGACACCCATTCCAAAGAATTTTTTGTAACTCAACAAATAATTAATCTGCAAACCAGATTCAAAATATCCTTTATTCATAAGTTTTGCATAAGAATTATCTTCAGTTTGAATAATATTTTTTGCATCGCCCCAAGCTGCGCCGGTAAATAATACAAATTCTGGAGAGAATTTTTCTGTTTTTATTAATAAAGATCCAAAATTATGATATAGGAAGATACTTGCATATCTGTCACAAATAAATTCATTAACTCCCATTGTATTAAAAACATTATTAAAATTCAACCATGACTTCACTCCGGTAATCATGTATAAGTTAGAATATTGTGGGTTTCCTATAACTGTTGCAGCAACGGCATATAGTGTTGTTTCGCCAAAGTTTCTTATAGTAAATGTTTTTGAAATTGAAGTTTCAAATTTCCAATAATCGTTCTCCGATTTCAAAACTTCCAATCCTTTAATAATGTTAAGATAGAATATTGGAAATTTTGTTCCTAAACTGATTCTATTTCCTCTTGGTGTTTGTAAAAATTGTTCTTTATAAGCATATCTAAGAAACAAACCAGCTTCATTTAAGTAAAATTTATCAGGAACAACGCCCTCAAACAAATATCTGTTCTGATTTAATATTTGTCGCTCAGAATAATTATAAGACAGTTTTATGTTAAGATATTTTAGCAATGTAAAGGAAACTGCAGGCTTAAACGTCATTGCAGAATCCATTTCTGTTTGCCACATTCCGATAATTGAATTTGTTAATGCAAATTTATTGGCAGAATAAAAATTATAATTATCACTTAGTTCAAAATCGTTAGAATAATTAAAACTCAAGGTTAAATCCGATTTATGACTAGGAAATGGAGTGATATTAATTCCTCCACCATAACTCCAAGATTTTAGTCCAAAAGAGTATCCAAAATATCCGTTGAGAGAAAAATATCTGCTCATCCGATTATTTGTGGACAAGCCCAATCCAAGCCTATGTCCTTGACAATCATCATACCAATATATATCATTTAAATCAATATTAAAAAAAGATATTGGAATTGCTCCGGTAGCAAGTATTTCAATTCCTTCAACAATGCGGTCGAGAGACATTTCCTTTCCGATACTGTCTACAACTCTATAGGTTTCAATATCTTGGTCTGATAATTTTTCATATCTATATTCATTCCAAAAATCATCGTTCTTTTTTGCTGCATCGTTTTTTACTTCAACGGCAATCTGATTAAATTCTTTTCTCCGAAAAACTGTGTCAAATTCAATATCAGAAATATAACATTTTCCAATCCCTATAAGAGGTGCAACAATGCTATCACTTGCAACTTGCAAGCTGTTTAATACAATATTTGTGTTTAATTGAACGGGGAACCATTGCTTATCATCAACGAATTCAAATTTTTGTTGGATATTTACATCAAAGAGAGGATGCTTTTCTGCTGGTTCGGCAGTGATATTTTCTATGGCATACATATTTGAATTAATATGCAGCAATCCTTTCACTCCCTCAAAATTTTTCCCTTTATAAGGACGATAAAAAATAATGAAAATTGTATCGCCTTTTTCATTATACATTGTATCTTCAATATCAAAAAAATACTGACGAACGCTATTTTTACTGATGGGACTTAAATATTTTTTGTTTAATATCTCAATATAATCCTTATAGAAAGACATTGACTGAAATTGACTGGTAAGCAAAAGAAAAGCAGGATTTTTCAATCCCGACATACGTTGAGCCAAAACAACTTCTTTATTGTTATTCGGGGATTGGAATTTTCTTTCTGTGATAACTTCGGTTAAAAAAAGATGCTGCTTGTTGAACAATTCCGTCATCGACATTTTATTACTGGAAACACTGTCGTTAGTATCATTATTTATGATTGTGCTATCATTTTCAATGTCTTTATTAGATAAAATCAGAGAATCTTGTTGAGAAATATTTAGTGAATCTTTCTGAATATTTTTGATAGAATCTTGCTCCAAGAGCCATTTACGTTTTTTCTGTCTAGAATAATCTATGGTAAAGTGCATTCTGTTGTAAGAGTGATAACAAAAACTACTAAGCTTCTCGGGATTATTTTTATCTCTGTTTTCAATTACCAAATTTATTATTCTATGAGCAGGATTTTCTCCTGGAAAAACTTCAATTTCGGACAATAACATTTCATCCGGTTCAAGTAGTATTGTAATTTTATTCTTTTTAACTAATTCCGATGAATTAATTATTTTTGTTTTATATCCTATATAGGAACACTTTAAAAATTCAATTTTGGATTTGTCGGGAATGATAAAATTTCCTTCGATATCAGTTGCGATACCTTGATTTTTTGAATTATAAACAATATTTACAAAAGCTAAATTTTCACCGTTATTTTTATCTAAAATTTTACCATAAAATGCTTGTCCGAAAATTTCTGTTGTTATTATTAAAAAAAACAGAACTAGAAAAGATTTTATATTATTTGCAAAAGAGCTGAAATTTAGATTAAAAATTTTACGGTTTTTTTTCATTTAAAATTACAATTTAATTAAGAGACAGAAAATTATCTAATGAAATTTGTTTTTTGTCTTTCTGCTTCTGGTTCAGGGATTGTTATACCTTGTTTTCTTCCTGCCTCAATAGATTTTAAGAGCCAAGCCATATTTCTACCGAGAGTACGCATAATCTGCAATCCTTCTTTGTCCTTCAGAACTTCTTTAGCTGTATTTCCATGTACCATATTCCAATATTGAGAAGATACTATCGGCATGTTATAAATTGAGAAATATTTATTCAATTGATCTAATGCCGAAGTTGTACCAGCCCTACGAGCAGAAACAACTGCAGCAGCGGGTTTATAGGCAAAATGTACTGACCCAGCATGAAAGGCACGATCCAAAGCAGAAATTAAACTGCCATTAGGTCCGGAATAATAAACTGGTGATCCAAAAATAAAAGCATCGGCAGTTTTTGCTTTTTCAATAATTATATTAACGATATCATCATCAAAAACACATAAATCGCTGTCAGAACACGCGCCACAAGCAATACATCCTTGAATTGGGTCTTTCCCGATTTGTAGAATTTCAGAAGAAATTTCTTCTTTTTCCAAGGCTTTTACAATTTCGGACAATGCTGTAAATGTACAAGCATTTTCATTAGGACTACCGTTTATTAATAATACTTTCATATTTAAGTTTTTTAAGTAATTTTTATCTGCTAATATTTTATTAATTCATTGCCAAATCTTCTCCTAAGACATTTAAAATAATAATATTTTAGCTCTGGATTATGATTTTACAAAGATACATTTTTTTAGATAATTTTACTTTTCTAATACTGAAATGATAATAAATTTCTGTAAAAAATCTGATTTTATTAAAAATTAAAATAAATCAACGGCTGAATTTCGGAAGATTTTAATTGCATCACTATAAATATCACCAAAACTGTTATTATAAGTTTTATAACGATATTTGATTTATTAAATATTTTCTTTAAGAAATCTTTCCATCTTGTTGGTATAAAGACAAGTAAAAATCCTAAAAAGAATAATATCATTACATACTTATAACTGACAATAAAATCAAATAATATTTCTCCATGAAATGAAAAAATTACTTGCTTTATTAAATTATATGCAATAGTGAAATCATCGGCTCTAAAAAATATCCAACAGAATGTTACAAAATTAAAAGTAAGAAAAATTGAGGTAATTTTTAGAAAGATATTTTTTGAAAATAGTTTATATGAATTAGTAATTTTTTCAAAAACCAATGCTATGCCGTGAAAAAGTCCCCAAAAGACAAAATTTAATGTTGCCCCATGCCATAAGCCACCTAATAACATTGTTATTAAAAGATTTACATAAGTACGAAGTTTCCCTTTTTTGTTTCCTCCCAATGAGATATATAAATAATCTTTTAACCATGTTGAAAGAGATATATGCCAACGTCTCCAAAAATCTGTTATGCTAGTAGATTTATATGGAGATCTGAAGTTTTCAGGAAGTGTAAAACCCATTAACAAGGCAACTCCAAGTGCAATATCAGTAAAACCAGAAAAATCACAATATATTTGTAGGCTATAGCCATAAGCAGCAAATAAATTTTCTATTCCGCTGTATAATAACGGATCATCAAAAATTCTATCGACAAAATTCATGGAAATATAATCAGAAATTATTGCTTTTTTTATCAATCCGGAAATTATCAAAAAAAGTGCTTTCCCAAAATTATCTTTAGTTAAATTTACTTCGTTGGATATCTGTGGAATAAATTCCTTATTCTTAACTAATGGTCCAACTAAAACTTTTGGAAAAAACGTTAAATAAAAGCAATAATCAATGATGTTAGATATCGGTTTTATTTGCCGTTTGTAAATATCTACGGAATAACTTATACCCTGGAAAGTAAAGAAAGATATTCCGATTGGTGCAATTATATTAAAGGGTGTGAAGCTTTTCCCCATAACGAAGAAAAATTCCGAAAAAATAAAGTTTGTATATTTGAAATATATCAATAATCCCAAATTATATAGCAAACTCAATATTAATAAAAATATCCTTGTCGGCTTTTTCTTGCTTATATCTAAAAATTTCCCAATAAAAAACCCGACAACAACGGATAATAATAACAAAAGAACAAATATTCCTCCCGATTTATAATAGAAATATATAGAAAAAGCGACAACAAAAATATTACGTATTTTTATTTTTTTATATATGAGAGAATAGATTCCTATGAAGAACAAAAATAAAAATAGGAATAAAGCAGTATTCAATAATAAAGGCTCATTATTGAATAGCAATTCATTTAATATTTTACCAGCATCAATGTATGCCATTTATTATTGCATTATAAATTAAGTTTGCATGAATTTTATAACCTTCAACAGTAAAATGCATGCCATCGCTTTGTAATAATTTTTTTTCCTTCCAATATTTACAAGATCCCGGTCCTCCACCTATTCCAAATAAATCTATTACTGCACATTTTTTTTCTAAGGCAATATCATAAATTGCATTACAAAATTCTGTTTCAAGTTTTGCATGAGGAAGAGTTTTATTGAAATAATGATGAACTGGTGTTACAAGTATTATTGATAAATCTGGATTTTCTTGTCTCAATTTGTCTATCAAAATTCTTAATTGTTTTTTTATTACTTCACGTTTTACATTACTTGATGCTGCGTCATTACTTCCCAAAGAAATTATCATTAAACTTGGGTTTAATTCTTTTAATTGTTCAAAGAAAAGCGGAGAATTATTATAGTTATTTATTGTAGCTCCATTTATTCCAATATCGTTATACAATATCCCGTTTGATTTTTGTTTTTCCAATAATATTCCATGTAACAAAAATTGCTTTTGATTGTCAGCAGTTTTCTCTATATCGATACAAAATGAATTTGAAAGGCTGTCAAAAAAATATTGTCTTTTATTTTTTAATGAATCATAATTTGAATAAGTTTTTTCTTTATTATCAGAATCATATACAATATAATCGTAAGCAGAATCAAGTTTTGGTGTAAAAATTGTAACTTTGTCGAAAGAATTATCAATATTATTGTTTTTCAAACTAAAACAGATATTTCCTGTATCTTCTGTCTGTAATACAGCGGCGTTTATTCCCGAAGGATATTTTTGTTTATATTGAACGATGTTTGTACCATTCCATTTTCCGACTGTTGTTTTCTGGGAAAAGTCGTTTGGCTGATTGGATTTGTATAAGTTAAAAGGGAATATCAATCCTCTTCCTGCATTTCCAAATTCCGTCAACAATTTTTTCCTAAGTTCGTTTCCAAGAAATCCTGCTTGAAGATGCGAATCTCCGATATGTACAATTGTAATAACACTGTCATCTGCATAGAGTAATTTTTTATAGAAATTATCAATATTCTTTATTAAGATAACTGTATCTGCAACTGTATCTATATAATTATAGTTTCTACAAAATGAATAATTTATCGGATTCTTAATAGAAATTTTTCTATCATCTTCTTGAGACATACAACTATTTAATAATAATAATAAGAAAAGGAAAACGGTATAAAATTTTATTTTATTTATTATCATATAAATTTCTTTTTTTGTAATTATTAAATTCGTGATTAAAGGAATCAAATAGTTTCATTGATAACTTTTTTCCTCCACGAAAATTGAGATGAGTATAATCCTTATTGGCATTCCCTTCTTCAACCCATTTTGCCATTGAATTTTTTCCGCCCATCGCTTCAAAGAGATTCCAAAATACAACTTTGTTGTTTCTTGCAATATTTTCTTGTGCTTCCAACAAATAATATACTGTCGGCATTGTTATATATTCTCCGGAAAGCATCGTAGATCGGTCAGGAATTGATATTATCAGAATAGGAACATCGGGAAAAAGTTTTTGATATTTTTTGATTAGTTTCCCAAAAGATTTTTCAAAAAAAGAGTAATTTTTCGTTTCAGAACACATAATATTAAGTCCAAACTGAAGAAC
>CAZBPT010000003.1:60675-63787 GCA_964493875.1 uncultured Bacteroidales bacterium
AATAGCTTGCGAAAAGGCATTAGTGTTTTTATAATTACCATAATTTACACTATCGGTGCTTTTATAAATTACATAACTTCCAACATAAGGAATAGCAACGGTAGTAGAAATACCCAGATAGTCACAAGTTTTATTATAAACAGCATTATAATATCTCCATGAACCATAAAATTGTTTTACTGTATTTCTATAAGAATGAGAAGCTGCGACAATTGGTACAATTCCTACTCCTCTTCCTCCAAATATACTTTGTAGTGTATCGCGAAAATATCCAAGTAAAATATCTGCTTCTGTAAATGAATCACCATACCAAGCAATTCTGACAGCATTTTTATTAGAAAGTAAATGAGCGAATAATGTATCAAATGGGTGTTTTACGTCGGAATAATTATCAAAACATTGAACACCTAAAGGACAAGGGAAGTCATCTTTTTCTTTATTTAAAATCGAGGGGATTTTTTTTAGACTCAAATCAACTTTTCTGTTATCTCTAACATCAAAAAGTATATCAACATTTTTTATAGTAATATAATTATTTTTGAAATTAATATTTAGCGAACTTATTAAAAGTAAGATTAAAATAAGTGACAAAATAAATATAAATACGATTGCAAAATTATTTTTTGTGTATAATTTATTCATCGTTCAAAAATAATGAATAAGAAAAAAGCAGGTAACGAAGAAGAATATTAATCTTCATACATTTCTTCGGTAATTTCCAAGTTATGGAAAACCTTCTGAACGTCGTCGTCGTCTTCTAAATAATCTATTAATTTAATAACAGTTTTAGCTTCTGAAACAGGAATTGTTTTTGTATCTGTTGGTATCCTTTGTAAACCAGCACTTGAAACAGTAATTTTCATTTCTTCCAACTTTTTGTTTACGCTACCAAAATCTTCTAAAGCTGTATATACAGTAACAGTATCTTCATCAATATCAATATCTTCAGCACCGGCATCAATTATTTCCAATTCAAAATCATCGAAATTTTTTATTTCTGAACTTTGAATTTCAAAAACGCCTTTACGAGTAAACATAAAACTTAAAGAACCATTTGTTCCCAAGCTACCACTGAAACGATTGAATGCAGAACGAACACTTGATACAGTACGATTATTATTATCGGACAAGCATTCAACAAACAAAGCTATTCCGTGAGGTGCATATCCTTCAAAAGTAGTTTCAGAGAAATTCGAACCTTCGGTATCTCCTTTTTTTATTGCCCTTTCGATATTATCTTTTGGCATATTTACACCTTTGGCATTTTGTACTGCAATTCTTAATTTTGAATTATAATCAGGATCAGTTCCTCCACCCTCTTTTACTGCAATGGAAATTTCTTTTGCTAATTTTGAAAATATTTTTGATCTCTTAGCATCTGCTGCTCCTTTTTTACGTTTAATGGTTGACCATTTATTGTGTCCTGACATATTGTTATATATTTAAGTTTAGAAATTTTATTAATTACAAAATTACAAATTTTTTTTAAGATACAAAAAAATATTTTGTTTTTTATTTTTTTAGGGCCAAATTCTCTTAGCAATAAAAACCTACGATTTTGAAGTTGAACTAGAATTTCTTTTTTTTTATTTTCAAAATTATTTGAAAAAGATTATCTTTAAAAAAAAAATTGCTAACAAAATATAACTTAAAATATTTTATATCATCAAAAGAAAATTGGAAAATTCCAGATATTTTTAACGACTATATTTTAAATCTGGATTACCTTTTCTACTCTTCAATTTCTGAAAGTAACAAAGATAATTATTACTCTTTTTATGACGATTACTTTGTTATTACCTTTCAAAAAATTATTGACTATTATAAAGTAAAAAATATTTTACAATTATTTAATGATGATGACTATAAAAACTTTTTTTCTAATTTATCAAAATCTATAAAAATCCTCTCCGTTGAAGAAAAAAATTTCAGCGATGTAAAAAAAATAATCACAAAAAAGCATTTCGATTTATTTGTCATTAATTCCAACAGCAATGAAAATATTATTAATGATTTTTTGTTAGATATCAATGCCGATAAAATTAATACCAAAAAGATTATTATTGTACACGATATCAGCAAAAACAAAAAAGGCAATAATTTATGGTCAATTATAAATAATAATTTACAAGAAGGAATGAGACTCAACATTAATAACTACGGAATAATATTTTGCGGATACGGCTATCCTTCAGGAGAATTTTATGTAAAATATACCGATAACGAATTTGACATTTAAAATCTTTAATAAATCAAAAATAATAAACATAATTTTTTTTTGTTTAAAACAGATGATAGAATCAAAAAATCAAGAAAATCCAACAGAAACAGAGAACTCTCCCACTTTATCACATAATGAAGTTAGAAATAATCTGAAACTATGGAGAATAATTCTTCCTGTAGTTATTGGATTGGCTGTCATTATTTGGTTGATTTTTCGTGATTTACAAACAGTAGATTTTTCAATCTTAAAATTTTCATATCTTTTTATCCTATTTATTTTTATGGCATTTTTAATGATGGTAATTCGCGATTATGGCTACATTATCAGACTGCAAGTTTTATCGGAAAAAGAATTATCTCTACGAAAGTGTTTAAGAATAATTATGTTGTGGGAATTTACATCCGCAATAACACCGTCTGCCGTTGGTGGAACGGCATTAGCAACTATTTTTATATGGAAAGAAGGTCTCGAGATAGGAAAAAGTACTTCTATTGTTGTGGCAACATCTTTTCTCGATGAACTATATTTTTCTTTATTTTTTCCGATAGTATTTTTTGTAGCAGGTTCTGCTTTATTTCCAGATAACAACAGCATTTTTTATAACAATTTGATTTACTTCACAATAGCAGGATATATCATAAAATTACTATGGACAATATTAATGGGATATTCAATTTTTGTTAATCCTGCCGTTTTCTCAAAAATGATTAAAAAAATTTTCAACATAAGATTAATAAAGCGATGGAAAAATGCTGCCTACAATATGGCAAATGGTTTTGAAACATCAAATATAGAACTAAAAAACAAATCCTTCAAATTTTGGGGAAAGGCTTTTCTTTTTTCTTTCTTCTCTTGGACTGCACGCTTCTTTGTAATAAATTTTATATT
>CAZBPT010000003.1:63887-69558 GCA_964493875.1 uncultured Bacteroidales bacterium
AATGATAATAGGACTTGCAAATGACCATGCCGGTTATGAATTAAAAAATGAAATTAAAGAGTTTTTAACCAAATATGTTTCAACAGAAATTATTGACTTTGGTTGCTACTCCAATGAAAGTTGCGACTATCCCGACTTTGCACATAAATTGGCAATAGCTATTGAAGAAAAAAAATGCGATTTTGGTGTTGCAATCTGTGGAAGCGGAAACGGAATTAATATGACATTGAACAAACACCAACAAATTCGTAGCGCACTCTGTTGGAATTCAGAAATCGCAGAATTGGCAAGAAAACACAATGATGCAAATATATGTGTTTTACCTGCAAGATTTATTAACATGGAAACTGCAAAAAATGTTGTGAGGAACTTTCTTACAACTGATTTTGAAGGCGGGCGGCATCTCAACAGAATAAAAAAAATACCCTGCTGAAAAAAATAACAAAAATTTATCTGCAAAAACATTAAATTTGCCAAAATAAATAATTGTGTTTGATTTTAATTTTCATTACTTACCATTAAAAGAACCAATAACAGACACAATACTTCTTTTTGCAATTTTTTTGCTTATAATTCTTGTTATTCCACTGATATTTAAAAGAATAAAAATTCCCGGTATTATCGGTCTAATATTAGCCGGAGTTCTTATCGGAAAATACGGAATTAATCTGGTTGGGGAAAATAGTTACATAAAATTATTTGCAGATATAGGTTTATTGTACATAATGTTCATCGCGGGACTGGAATTGGATTTAACACAATTCAAACTCAACAAATACAAAAGTATCTTGTTTGGTATTTTAACTCTGATTTTCCCGATTTTGATAAGTTTCCCGATTTTATATTATTTTACAGATTATTCCACAATAGCAGTTGCACTAATCAGCGTAATGACAGCCTCTCACACTCTTGTTGCATACCCAATTGTTAGTAAACTAGGGTTGGCGAGCAATAAGTCCGTAGCTGTTACAATTGGTGGTACTATTATCGTCGATACAGCAGTATTAATTATTCTTGCTTTTATCATCGGTCGAAGTAATGAAAATTTTTCCTCATTAAATATAATGGGATTTTTTATTAAAATAATTTTGTTCTTTATCATAATGTTTTGGCTTGTTCCAAAAGTGTCAAAATTATTTTTTAAAAAGTTGGAAACTGAAAAAAATGCTCAATTTATTTTCGTACTATTCGTAGTGTTTTTTGCAGCAATAATCGCTAAATTAGCAGGATTAGAACCTATAATAGGTGCTTTTATTGCAGGGATAACACTAAACAGCCTTATTCCCCACTCATCAACTTTAATGAACAGAATAAATTTCGTCGGAAATTCATTATTCATCCCAATTTTTTTAGTTTCCATCGGAATGTTAGTGAATCTAAGAATAATATTTACCGACTACCGTATTATTATTTACGCAATAATACTTTCCGTTCTAGCATTGTCTGGGAAGTGGATAGCAGCATTTATTACTTCTATTATTTCAGGATTTAATTCAAATCAAAGAAAAATAATTTTTGGACTTAGCAGTTCTAGAGCCGCTGCAACATTGGCCATCGTAATTGTTGGACAAGAAAAAAACATTATTGACGACAAAATTTTAAATGCCACTATCCTACTAATATTAATAACTTGTATTATTGCTTCTTTTGTTACTGAAAAAGCTTCAAAAAAAATAATTTTGGAAGATGAAAAAATTGATAAAAATAAAAGAAAAATTATCTTTACAAAACAAGAAAATATATTAATACCTGCGACTTTTGGAACAGGAATAGAACAGCTTATTGAATTTGCCTCAACAGTAATAAATAAAAAATTAAAACATAATATCACTTTATTCTCAGTTGTCGCTTCTGATGAAAATATTGAAAAGAATTATTCAAAAACAAGCGAAATGCTTAAAAAAGCATCTGAAATTGTTGTTCAAAATGAGATACCATCAAATACACAAATATCTATTGACAACAATATTTCGAGTGGAATCGTAAGGTTTTCAAAAGAAAACGATATTGATATTATTTTTATGGAATGGGAACACTCACGAAAACTTGTTGAATATTTCTTGGGAGGAACTTCCGACAGCATAATAGAAAATACAAATATCTCGATTTTTATTTGCGATTTTAAACAAGCCTTGAACTATTTCGACAAAATAATTTTGGTAGCTTTTCCTTTTGCTGACTTAGAAATCGGGTTTATTATATGGTTTCAAAAAGTTATTGATTTGGCAAAAGACGTAAATGCTAGCATAACTTTTTATTGCACAAAAGAAACCCAAAATTTCGCCCTCCATCTAATTGAATATCAAAAAGTCGACATATTAATTCATTTTATAAATCCAAAAAGTTGGAATTCTTTGAATGACATAAATATTATTGCGAAGAAAGACGATTTAATAATTTTTTCTTCTATTAGAAAAGGTGCGATTTCATATAAAGGTGCATTAGAAAATATTTGTCAGAAATTAGACAAACAATTCCCCGACAATTCAAAAATTGTAATCTTTCCTGAAGAAAAAAATGAACATTTTGTATTGGAAATTTTTGATGACATAAATTCAAGTCCTTTAAATCGCGGTATGGAAAAATTGACATCATTAAAAAAAATATTCAGATTTTTTAAAAGAAAAAAATAAATCTTAATTATGTGAAATTTTTTTTATACAAAAAAAATATTAAATTTGTATAAAGAAAAAAAAATGAAAAAAGATATAATATTAGCAGGTGTTGGTGGTCAAGGAATTTTAACAATTGCCGCAGTAATTGGCAACGCAGCAGTAAATAATAATTTATTTTTAAAACAATCAGAAGTTCACGGAATGAGCCAAAGAGGCGGAGATGTTCAATCTCATTTAAGAATTTCCGACAAAGAAATTTATTCCGATTTAATTTGTGAAGGTGAAGCCGACATCATTATTTCAGTAGAACCAATGGAAGCATTACGTTATTTGCCATTTTTAAGAAAAGACGGATATGTAATAACAAACACTACAGCATTTAAAAATATTCCGGATTATCCTGAAGAAGAAGAAATAATGAAAAGAATAAATGCTCTTCCAAATAAAATTGCAATTGATGCAGACACAATAGCAAAAAATCTTAATTCTGCTCGCTCTTCAAATATTGTAATTCTTGGTGCCGTTGTTCCATTTTTAGGTATTCCTATTGAAGAAATTAAAAAAAGCATAAAAATTCTTTTTGGTAAAAAAGGAGACGATATTGTTGAAGCCAATATAAAAGCATTAGAAGAAGGCTTCAAAATCGCAAGCAAATAATATTTTCTTCCCATAAAAATTATGGCAAAAGAAAAAGCAAATTTTGGAACCGTTGTCTCTAAAATAAAAAATAAAGAGTACTCGCCAATATATTTATTATATGGAGAAGAGGCTTTTTTTATTGATGAAATATCAAAACTATGCATCAACTCTATTATTCCTGAAGAAGAACAAAGTTTTAACCTCGCTGTTCTTTACGGAAAAGATTGCACAATGAGAGATATTATTGCTAATGCAAAAACATTCCCTTTCATTGGCGAAAAAAAGTTGATTATCGTAAAAGAAGCTCAAAACCTTCTAAAAGATTTAAAGCAACTAGAATCTTACGCAAATCAGTACCTTAAATCTACAATACTTATGTTTTGTTTTAAAGATACTAAATCTATAGACAATAGATTAAAAGTCGTTAAAATAATCGACGAAATCGGAACTATCTTCGAGTCAAAAAAATTATACGAACGCGAAACCGCTTCGTGGATTACGACTCAACTGAAAAACAAAAAAATGACTATCTCTTCAGAAGCACTGCAATTACTAATTTCTCATACAGGAACCGACTTATCATTGATTAACAACGAAATAAACAAACTCTTTATCGCAATTGGGAACAAAAAAAATGAAATTTCATCAGAAGATATTAGCAAATACGTTGGTGTTAACAAAGAATATAATATCTTTGAATTACAAAAAGCTATCGGGAAAAAAGATTTTTACACATCTATAAAAATTATTGATTATTTTACTCAAAATAGGAATAGTACCAATTTAGTTTTGTTATTTTCAAACTTATATAACTTCTTTACAAAAATTCTAATATTACATTGTATTAATTATAGACAAAAATCCGATTATGAAATCTCAAACGAATTAGGTGTAAATCCTTTTTTTGTTAAAGATTATGTTTTAGCCGCATCAAATTTTAATATTGACAGAACAATAAATAATATTTCTTACTTAAAAGAAGCAGATTTGAAATATAAAGGAGTACTTAGCAGAGAATCTAACGAAGATATTTTCAAAGAATTAATTTTTAAAATTCTTTATTAATTATGAATATTCTATCTTTAATATTAAAATCTCCATCCCTGATAATAATTGCCATTACGGCAATTATTTCCATAATTGGATTTAGCAATAAAAAGTTTTTCTATAAACTTGCATTGCAACCTTATAACGTTTTCCATAATAAAAAGATATTCCAAATGCTAACTTGTGGCTTTTTACACGCCAATTGGATGCATTTAATAGTAAATATGTTTGTTTTTTACACTTTTAGTGAAATAACATTATATAACTTTTACGCAAATTGGGGAATTATTGGTATTTTCTTATTTGTATTTTTATATCTATCTGCAATTGTAGTGTCATCAATTTATTCAACAATAAAACACAGAAATAATCCCTACTACATAGCAATAGGAGCATCAGGAGCCACTTCTGCAATAACATATACTTTTATATTATTTTATCCTTGGGAAAAGCTATACCTTTTCTTCGCAATTCCAATTCCAGCAATAATTTTCGGAGCCATTTATTTAGTATATTGTTTTATTATGGATAAAGTTGGCAAAGACAATATTGGTCACAATGCGCACTTCTGGGGAGCAGTCTATGGTTTTATTTTCCCCATTTTATTAAAACCATCATTATTTTTAAATTTTATTAGCAAATTAACTAATTTTTAATATGGAAAAAGCAGTTTTTTTAGACAGAGACGGCGTTATTAATAAAGAAATCGGCAAATACACTTGTAATGTAAATGATTTTATTATCAATGAAGGCATTGGTGAAGCAATTGCTTTGTTGAAAAACAATGGTTTTTTAATAATAATAATCTCTAATCAAGCAGGTATAATAAAAAAATTATATAACGAAAGCGACTTGTTAGATATGCATATAAAACTTTGCCTCTATCTCGAAAAATACAATACTAGAGTAGATGACTTTTATTTCTGCCCCCATCACCCGGACTTCACAAAATGTTTATGTAGAAAACCAGACTCACTAATGTTGGAAAAAGCTATCGCATATCACGACATCGACATAAATTCTTCTTACTTAATTGGCGACAGCGACAGAGATATTGAGTCAGCAAAAAAAATCGGTCTGAAATCCTTTAAAGTTGAAGCAAACGAAAATATCTTAAAATTATGCGAGTCTATAATTAATAATAATGGCTAAACATATTCTTTTTGAAGATAAATATTTTCCTGCAGATAATCCTGTTATTAGCTTTAATAACAAAGGATTATTATTCGGATTGTTTTTTAATTTTGAAATTATTGGGGACTCTTCGTTTCTCTTCTTTCCAAAAGAAACTTATGAATATTTTAAAGAGAAATGTGAAATATTCAACTTCAAATTTGAACAATCACAAGCAGAATTTGAACAATCTATAT
>CAZBPT010000004.1:0-58466 GCA_964493875.1 uncultured Bacteroidales bacterium
ACACCAACGCCGTTACTATTAAAGAAATTTTTTTCATAATATTCAATTATATATAATGATTATTTTACTAAAGATTTTAACACATCATCGTGAATCGCAACGTTATATTTTTTATTCAAATCGTTGATCCACTTTTCTTCTAATACTTTTTGATAATCTGCAATAACTGTACCTTTAGTTTCGGAAAGTTTTTTTATTTCCGGAGAAATTACATTTATGGTTATTACATTAATTTTATTTTCATTGTTTTCTACAATAATTTTAGAAAATAATTTTTTTTCCGGAATATTATATTTTGAAATGTAATTTTCAATATTACTGTCACTGTTCTTTTCTCCAAAATATTTTTTAAGAACAACAACAGCAGTTGAATCTTTTAGATTTATTTTTTTAGTAATTTCTTCGTCGCTTGATTTTTTCTTTGCCAGTTTTTGTACCGACTTTGCAACTTTGCTGTCCTTACATTCATAATTAACAATATTATAACGATAATTCCACATGTAATTATTTTTATTTTCGTTATAAAATTTTTCTAAACCAACAGTATCTTTAACTGCTTTACCCCAAATTTTCTCATCAGATATTTGGAATAAGAGCATTCCGTCATGGTATTCCGAGATAATATTTTTAAATTCAGGATATTTTAATTCTAATTTTGAAATTTCGTATTTTGTTAAAACATCTTCTTCAAACATTCTAAGTCTTTCTGCAATAAAAGATTTCATCGGCACAATATTTTGTCTTCTGTTATATTTCATAACATAGTTGATAAAATCTTTTTGATAATAAACCTTATCTGCGAAAGTGATAATTGGTTTAGTGTAGCTGTCAATATTTTCAACAACTAATGTGCCTTTAAATATAGAATCTGTGAATAAAGGGGAGATTGCATCTAAATTTTCTTGAACTTTTTTATAATTAGTTTCATTTTTAATTCTTTCAAGAACAAGAGTTTTACTTTTTTGAGTTCTTACAGTATTTTGAATTTTTGCTGCAATTTCATTTCTTATTTCTTCATAAGGTTTTACGGCTTCAATTTCCAATAATTTAACTATATGAAAGCCATAATGAGTTTCAACTAAATCAATATCGCCGATATTTTTCAGATTAAAAACGGCTTCTTTAAAAACAGGAATATATCTACTGCTAATTTCCACCCAGCCAAGTTCTCCTTTTTTACTTGCAGTACGTTTATCTTCACTATATTTTACAACAGCATCTTCAAAACTTAGTTTTGAATTTTTAATACTGTCATATACAGCAAAAACCATGTCTCTAGTTTTTTTTCTGTCATTTACTGAAACTCCTTCTGGAACCACATTCATAATATGAGCAACTTTATATTTTCCTTTTGAAGGTACTTTTGAGTTTACTTTAACAATGTGATAACCGAAAGAGCTTCTAAATGGTTTTGAAATTTTTCCTACTTCGGTGTTATACATGGCATTTTCGAATGGATAAACGTATTGATCAACAGAACTGAAGCCAAGATTTCCTTTGTTGTTTGTTACAGATTTATCTTGTGAATATTTCACTGCAAATTTTTCAAAATCGTTAACGTTTTTTATTTCTTCGTAAATGTCCCAGATTTTATTGTACGCTTCTAAAGTATCATCATTATTGCCGGCGGGCGTTTGAATAAGGATATGACTGCAATCTACAACATAAGACAAGCGGTCGTAATATTCACGAATTGCTTCTTCTTCATTTTTTTTGTCGGTTAAATATGGTTGAGCCAATTTAGTACGATAGCCATTAAGTTCATTTATGAAATTTTTTGAAGTATCCATTTTCATAGATTCTGCTTCATATACTTTCATCTTAAATTTAACAAACATATCCATGTAATCTCTTAGTTCTTTGTAGCTGTAAGCATCCTTTGAATTGTTGTTTTTTAAAAAGAAGTACATAAATTCATCATCGGTAATTTTTCGGTCTCCAATTTCCAAAACTGTTTTACTTTGTGATAACAAAGAGAATGAGAAGAAAAGTGATAAGAAATACAAAAATATTTTTTTCATTGAAAATATTAATTAATTATTAAATACGAAAATAAGTTTTTTTTTTCTTTATTCAAAATTTTTATAAAGTTTTTTCAATATTATTTTCACTTGTGCCAATAATAGAAAGCATAATAAAAAAAATCTTATTATTGACTGTTTAACAAAATAAAAAAAAGCCAATTTCTTGGCTTTTTTGTATTGTTCGAAGAAAAAATTTTATTATAAACCTAAAACAGTCTTACCTTGTTCTAATTATTATTTTTTACACCAGAATATCTGTACTCTGTATGACCACTATGCCCACCTATAACAAAATATAAATAAACACTATCGTTTACAAAATTTCCATTAAAACCCCACAGTCCAGATGAATCATAGGAAGAATTAAAAGATCCATCCTCTTTCAATAATGCAGTGACAACAGAACCTGACGGTATCTGTTTTGGGATCATAGACATTATAAGTAAAGAATCTCCTGTCTTTTCTACTTCAACTATATCAGTAACGGTATCATAACTTATTATTAAATCATTATTAGAATTATAACCATAATTTTTCTTATAAACATCACAATTATAAAAACCAACCCTTTTATCTCTATAATCATATACTTTGAAAGTCTTTTTTACGTAATTAGCATTATCATCTTTATCTCTCAAAATAACTTCGTAAGTACTATCTGTTTCATATTCATGGGTAGGATTTTTTTCTTCCGAAGTACTACCATCTCCAAATTCCCAAAAGAATTTGTCATAACCTATTGATGTATTATTGAACTGTACAATACATGGAGCAATAGTATCTTCACAAATAATTTCAAAAGATAACTTTTTTAATGTATTTATTTCCTCATTGTTTTCTTCATTGTATTCTTCTTCGCCATCACATGATTGTATGAATGGCACAGACATAATTAAAAGGGCTGTAATGATAAATATATTATTTTTCATAATTAGTAAAATTTTATACAATGTAACCTTTTTTTGTGATAAAAGCAATTTTTTTCGATAAATAAAAAACTTATTATTGACTGTTTCACAAAATAAAAAAAGCCAATTTCTTGGCCTTTTTATATTGTTCGAAGATAGAATTTATTATAAACCTAAAACAGTCTTACCTTGTTTGAAAACAATATCTCTTGGGATATTTTCATTTGCAACTTTATCAAGAGAAGCTTGTAGTTGAGCATCAATAGAAAGAGCTTTGTCAACCATTGCTTTTGCAGCTGCTTTGTCACCATCGCCTTGAATTTTTAAAATAGTTCCTTCTAAAGATTCTACAGCAGCTTTCATTTTATCAAAATTAACTTTATATTTTCCTGTTTCAGCATTAAATTCAAAAGCTCCATTATCGCGGAAATAGTAGAATTGAATTAGGTTACTTTGTCCGTGAGCTTCAGAAGCACCAAAACGAATTGAGCGGAAAATACCTGCCAAAAAAGTAACATAATTATCCATCAAATCTTTACCAGGAAGTTCTCCCATTTCTGCAAGTTTAGTAACGATATACAAACCGCCAAGATCTGCTTTTGCTTCTTCTACTGCACTGTAATATTCACCAATAACTTCACGAACCGGTTTATTGTCTTTAATAGTATTTTTTATACCTAAACCGTGAGCAACTTCATGGAACATAACATTTTGGAAGAAAGCATCTTCAAATTTAATATGTTTTGTTTGACTTTCATCAATTAACAAATTAGCAATTGGAACAAGAATTTTGTCAAATTTTGCTTGCATTGTATTTTTAAGTTGCAATTTACGAGAACCTTTAGCAAGATGTACTCTTGGGTCGTTAGGCAAGTTGATAGCGATATTTTTTCCTGCAACATTACAATCTCCTGCATAATAAATCACATTATAAACATTAAGATCTCCAAGACCGGGTTTTTCTTTTTTATATTCTGGATCTACAGGAAGACTTTCTTGCAATTTTGGTAATAAAGCAGTGAAATGTTCAAGTTTTTTTGTCCATTCAATGTCTTTCAATAAAATTTGACCGTTATGAGAAGCTTTAATTCCTCTAAAACCGTCTTCATAAGTTTCGATAGGACCAACAACAAAATCAATTAAATTTGTTTTCATGTCCATCCAAGCCAAATCGCTTTCCAAATAATCATCGGTACGTAAAGCAGTTGCTCTAAGTTTTAAATAAGTTTTAAAGCCTTCATCTTCTGCAAGTTCTGAAGCTTCTTCCAATAATTTTGCAGCTTTTTCGATTTGTTCTGCATATTCTTCGTGATACCAAACAACGAATAATTTTCCATCTTTATCGCGTCTGATAAAAGTATAGTCGCTATTTTTATTGCTATCTTCAAGAGCATTAAATTCTTCTTCTGTAATATCCTTTGGATAGAAATTGGCACCTTTAGGTTTTAAGCTATCAAAACCAGATAAAAAAACTTTTTCGTTATCAAGACGGTCATAAGCTCCGTAATTAATTTCTGCAAATCTTCTGGATAAAGAATCTGGAATTTGGCTTAAGAATTCTTCTTTGCTTACACCTGTAGCATCTTTCCAAAACAAATCGTCCATAATATCTGAACATTCAATTAATTTTGCAATAAGTAATTTTTGGTTTTCAGAAAGATAAGATAAGTCGGCAGAAAGTTCAACTTCTGCATATTCGTCAACTAATTTTTGCATTTCACTGTTTTCTGTTTTATTGGCCTCTTGTTTAACAGTTTGCTTACAACTATATAAGGAAGTAAGAATCACAACAGGCACAATAATTAATACCATAATTTTTTTCATAAATTTTTTTTGTAAAATTATAAAAAAAAACGCTAATAAAAAAAATTATTTAATCGTTAAAAAATGTTTATTTAAAGAAATCGATATTTTACAATAACAAAAGTAAATATCTTTGTAATGAAGGAAAAACTATGATTAATCGACGAGGAAATATCGAACAGAAAAAAATATTATGGAAAATCCATAATACCACTAAGCATTGTCTGATTTTTATGGCATTATTATTAATAGCCACAGGAACTACTATTTTCTTAAACAACATGAGCATAATTACAGATACTACATTCGATCTTATTTTTTCTTGGCATACATTACTAATAATTTTAGGAATGCTCTTTTTGATAGTATCCAGATTAAGATTTTGGTTTTTGCCTGTATTATTAATTATATTTGGAATAATCTTTTTAATGGAAAGCATTTTTGGGGACTTTAGCAAAAATATTTGGGCATTAATGCTAATAGCTCTCGGAATTCTTTTGTTTATAAAAATTATTATACCAAAAAGGATGTATTTTCCAAATAAGGGAAAAAACATAAAGGATACTGATGAAATTACAATTTCTGAAAACTCAATAAAAAAATCTGCAAATTTTTCACAATTAGTAATTAATTGTGACAGCAAAAATTTCAAAGGAGGTACAATAAATTTAATATTTTGTAGTTGTGAAATAGATTTACGTAATGCCGAATTGGCAGAAGGAATTAATATTTTACAAATAAATTGTGTTTTCAGTAAAATAAAAATATATTTACCCAAAACCTGGGATATCAGTTATGAATCGAGTGACGTTTTTGGAAGCATTAACAACAAAAGAAAAATAAAAATTTTTGATAACGGAGAGAAAAGCCGGAAACTAGTAATAAAATCGGAAATGCTTTTTGGTGGTGGCGAAATATTAGATTAACAATATACTATGAAATTTGAGCTTAAATATCGCACTTTTTATAAATTATACGCTGCCATTTACGCGATAATATTAATTATAGTTCTTTCATTAGTATGCTTTGTCGCTAAAAATAATTTACCATTATACATATTATTTTTCTTTTTCTCCATAACTATTTTTTTCGTTATTGGAATAGGAATATGGCATATAATAATAATGCAAAAACATAAAAAAGGGATATTATTAAATATTTTTAATTATTTTATCCTAGGTGTTTTTGTGGTATTAATGTGGAGCATATCAAATCATTTGCTATTAATCAGCATAAAAAAAATATTTGGGATATTACTATTTAATAATCTTGCAGTATTTCCACATATTTTCATGGGTTCATTATTGTATATCATTGATGTATTATTTTTTTACTTATTACTTTTGTTTATAAAGTACAATGAAAAATCAGTTTCAGAAGAAAAATTAAAAGCGAAATTAATAGAAACAAGATTGAATACCTTAAAAGCATATATCAATCCACATTTTCTTTTCAATAGTTTGAATTCTGTAAATGCTTTAATAAAAAGCGATGGCGACAGAGCAAGAGAAATGTTGGTAAATATTTCCAATTATTTTCGTTATAGCATAAAACAAAAAGACAATAATTTTGTAACACTGGCCGAAGAATACAATAACGGGCTATTATTTCTTGAAATAGAAAAATTACGATTTATCGACAGAATAATATTGGAAGAAGATATTTCTAAAGAAGTGGTATCTTTATATATTCCAACAATGTTACTACAACCTATATTTGAAAATATAGTAAAACATGCCGTAGCTCCAAGTAACGATATCATTACAATAAAATTTTCGGCAGCAATAATTTGTGACGATATAGAAATATCAATTTCGAATAATTATAATTCGGAACTAACATCAAGCAGCAGTAACGGTTTTGGATTATCATCATTAGTAGAAAGGCTGTATCTTATTTACGATCGTGAAGAGATAATTAAAATTACAAAAACAAATACTAAATTTATAATAACAATTACAATTCCAATAATTACAGAAAATGAAATCAATAATAATTGAAGACGAACCATTAGCAATATCGATAATAAAAGAATTTCTTAGCGATTTCCCCGAAATAATGAATATTGGAGAATACTATAACGGCAAAGCTGGATTGGAAGCAATTCTCGAAAAAAAACCGGATTTAGTATTTTTGGATATTCAGATGGGACAACTAACAGGCATTGAGTTAATAGAAAAATTAGAAGTATTACCATTAATTATTTTTACTACCGCTTACGATGAGTATGCAGTAAAAGCCTTTGAAAAAAATGCTGTAGATTATTTATTGAAACCATATTCAAAAAAACGTTTTGCTCAAGCAATAGAAAAAGCAAAAAGCAGATTTGCAGAAATGTCATCAAAAGATAATGCGAATAATAGCGAAAAATCAAAACTCGATCATATTCCAGTAAAAGAAGGCGACAGAACCTATATTATTCCTATAAAAGAAATTTCTTACATTCTTGCCGCCGAAGATTACACTGTTATTGTTGCAAACAATAAAGAATATATTAAGCACGCAACGATGAAATATTTCGAAGAAAATTTACCAAAAGAGAAATTTATAAGAATTCATCGTTCATCAATAATAAACATTGACTTTATCAAAGAAATAAATTCAGGGACAAAAATTGCCATGTCATTAACAATGAACAACGGTAAAATATTAAAAATTAGCAGACAAGGAAACACCGAACTAAAAAACTTTTTAAAATAACTTTATCTTTATCTTTCTTTCACAAAAAAAATTTTTTTTCTAAAAATAATTTATCTTTGTATAATATTATACTTAATGAAAATGAAACTTGTTTACTTGTTTATCTTGCTCGCTGTGATATGTTCTTGTACTCAAAACAAATACACAAGCCCTACTCCTACTACAAAAACAAAGTCATATAATTTTTCATATTTATACAATCCAAGTAAAGCTGCAATTACTTTCAGTCACAATATTTACTTTGACAGTGACAGCACTGCTACCGTATTTTTTGTTGCTTCGTTTAACAGTAAAAATTTTAAATCACGGGCAAATTATCCAAACGAAAAAAATGAGTTTATTATCAGATATGTACTCCGCGACAGCACAAATATTTTATGCGACAGTGCAACAATAAAATATCCTGCCAGCAACTCATTTGCCCCTATTTCAAACAGCTTTTCAATAAAAGTACCTAAAAAATCAAAATATAGATTAAATATGATGCTTTACGACAACAAAGAACAGTTTTCGCAACGCTATGTAACTATAATTACAAATTTCCAGGATTATTCTGCAAACGATTTTTTAATATACGAAGAAAACAAAATTGGCAGGAATATTAATTCAAAAAAATATTTAAAAACAAATCACGAATACACAATTTCCTGCAGAAAAGACTGTAGCATCAAAGTAGAATATTTTTCGGAAAAAAATTATGAATTCAACCCACCATATCAAATAAATATTAACAAAGAAACTACACTAATTGCTGATTCTACATTCTTATACACTTGCAACGATAAAATAACGTTTTCAAAATCCGGCAATTATATTTTTAAGGATACTGCAAGCGGGGAATATATTTTTGACATTGTCGCAAAAAACAATTCATATCCTAACATAACTACTGTTAGAGAAATGATAGATCCAATATCATTATTTACGACAAACAAAATTGTAACAGAAATAAAAAACTCTGATAATGTAAAAAATGCTATTGACAATTATTGGTTATCATTATCAAAAAGTGAAACTTTGGCAAAAGAGCAAATACGCGTATTTTATCGTCGTATAGAATTAGCCAACACATTTTTTACAGAAGACGAAGATGGATGGAAAAGTGACAGAGGAATGATATTTGTAATTTTTGGTCCTCCAACAATATTAAATCTTTCTGACGAAGGTGAAGAATGGTATTATGGTCAAGATCCAACAGTTGCAGGATTATTATTTACATTTGAAAAAAACATAAACACAAATAAAACAAGCAAATACAGATTAATCAGAGACAACGCATATCAGCCTACATGGGCACAAGCAATATCTGTTTGGAAGAAAGGAAGAATTTTCTCACTTTAAATTTTTTAAATAAATTAAAATAAATTAAATTTGTGGCAACATATTTGTAATAAGGAAAAACATTAACTTAAAAATTATACCGATGAAAAAAAACACATTATTAGTAGCTATTTTATTTATGATAGCATCATTAACCGGTTTCGCTCAAAAACCATTTGTTGGAACAATTTCTTATGCTATTGATTGCAGCAGCGAAGAAGAAATGGATCCACAAGTAAAAATGCAAATGCCAACAGGTCTATTAATCGCAACCGATGGAAATAAAGTTAGAGTAGAACAAACTTCTCCAATGTACAGCATGTCTAACATTGAAGATAAAAAAGCTGGAAACGGATTGATTTTATTGGACATGATGGGTCAAAAAATAAAAATTAAATTAGAAAAAAAAGACCTTGAAGAACAAAGAGCTAAACTTCTCGAACAACAGAAAGATGCAGAACAACCAACAATAAATTATATTGAAGAAAGCAAAACAATTGCAGGAATCAAATGCAAAAAAGCAGAAATTGTTGATAAAGAAGGCAATACAAATGAATTCTATTACACTACTGATTATAAAGTAGACAATACAATAGATGAAACTTTTACTTCACTTTTAACAACTAAAATTAATGGTATCCCAATGGAATGGTCAAATACTATTAACGGAATAACAATAAAATACACTGTAAAAGAAATCACTACCAAAAAACCAAAAGGAAATTTGTTCTATGGAGATGACGATTACAACGAAATTTCAATGGAAGAATTCCAACAGATGCTTGGCGGAGAAGTTGAAGAATAATATTTAACATAAATTTTTAAATAAAAAATAGTTAGTCTTTTTTTGACTAACTATTTTTTTTAATATGAAAAAAATATTATTTTTGTACAAATAAATAAACAACAATGATATATAGAATTTTAACAATTAATCCGGGATCAACATCAACAAAAATTGCTGTGTATGATAATGAAAACAACATTTTTGAAAAAAACATTAAACATACTGTTGAAGAATTAGCACCATTCAAAACAATTATTTCTCAATATGAATTTAGAAAAGAAAAGATTGTAGAATTGTTAAAAGATAATAATATAGATATAAACTCAATTAATTGCATAGTAGGAAGAGGCGGTTTAATAAAACCAATACCATCAGGAATATACGAAGTAAATGAAGATCTAAAATCAGACCTCATCGAAGCACGCATGGGAGAACATGCAAGTAATTTAGGCGGATTAATTGCTGAAGATTTAGCAAAAAGTTTAAAAAATGTGAAAGCTTATATTGCTGACCCTGTTGTTGTTGACGAATTGGAAGATATTGCAAGAGTTACCGGTCATCCATTGTTTGAACGTGTATCCATTTTTCACGCACTAAATCAAAAAGCTATTGCTCGCCGTTATGCAAAAGAAAACGGGAAAAAATACGAAGATTTAAACTTGATTGTAGTTCATCTTGGTGGAGGAATTTCAACAGGTGCCCATAGAGCAGGAAAAGTTATTGACGTAAATAATGCACTCGACGGCGAAGGACCTTTTTCTCCGGAAAGAACAGGAACTTTACCTGTAGGACAACTTGCTAAAATTTGCTTCAGCGGAAAATATACTTACGATGAAGTAAAACAAATGATAAAAGGTAAAGGTGGTTATTCTGCTTATTTAGGAACAAACGATGCGTGGGAAGTAGAAAAAAAATGTAACGCCGGAGACCAAAAATTTATTTTCTACCGTGATGCAATGGCATATCAAGTTGCAAAATCTATCGGTGAAGCAGCCGTAGTATTAGACGGTAAAGTTGATGCTATCATACTTACAGGTGGAATCGCAAAAGATGATTACTTCTGTAACTTTATTCACAAGAAAGTTGCCTTTATTACTCCGAATTGGGCGATATATAAAGGAGAAGACGAAATGCAAGCACTTGCATCAAACGGATTGATGGTTTTGAATAAAGAAATTGAAGGAAAAATATATAAAAAATAATTTACAATGAAAAAATCGTTTTTTTTTTCTTAATATTAATTTGCATCTATTCTTGCAATAACAATAACTACGACTCAAATTTAGATAAAGACTACCAAAAAAAGAAAGAATTATTACAAAATTATTGCAATAATTATTTTGAGAAAGTAGAAAGTGATACATTAGCACAAGACGAGCAGCATTATTTGAAATTTCTGTTTGCTTATATGCCGTTAAGCGATTTTGCCGAATACGACTTTAATTTCTATCTGCAAATAGTAAAAAAATCCATTGAAGCGAAAAACACATTTGCTTGGGCAAAAAATGTTCCAGACGATATCTTTGAATCCTATGTACTGCCTCCACGTATTAACAATGAAAATCTCGACTCTACAAGAATATTGTTATTTGAAGAATTAAAAAGTCGTTTTGCTGATAAGGAATATTCATTGGAAGAAGCAACATTGGAAATAAACCATTGGTGCCACGAAAAAGTTAATTATCAACCAACAGATGAAAGAACAATTGGTCCTTTAGGAGCAATAAAACGTGCCTACGGACGCTGTGGAGAAGAATCTACTTTTCTGACAAATGCTCTTCGCTGCGTGGGCATTCCCGCACGACAAGTTTACACTCCCAGATGGGCTCATACCGATGATAACCACGCTTGGGTAGAAGTTTGGATTGACGGAACATGGAAATATTTAGGAGCCTGTGAACCTTTACCACAATTAAACAGAGGCTGGTTTGATATTCCTGCAACTCGCACAATGTTGGTTTATGCAAAAGAATTCGGAAAGAAAACTGCAAGCGATAACAAAAACTTTTTATTTGTTACCGATAACTATGTAGCAATAAATTCCATCTCAAATTATGCTCCCACAAAAGAAATAGAAATCCTTGTTACAGATTCAAAAAACAATCCATTAGAAAATGTTTCTGTTCAATTTCAATTATACAACTATGCAGAAATGTATCCATTGTTAAGTCAACAAACTGACAAAAACGGGAAAGTATTTTTTCAAACAGGTATAGGTGCATTAGATGTTTATGTGAGCAACGATAAAAATTTCATTGTAAGAACGGTACAACCTGAAGAAAAAGGATTGATAAAAATTGTATTAGACAGAAATAAATATCCTGCAAAACATGTGATATATAAAGTTCCTGTTCCCGGAATGAGCAAAAGCACAGACGAACAATTAGAAAAAGAAAATAATATTAGAATAGCAGAAGAAGATAGTATTCGCGAAAAATATATTTCAACATTTTACACAAAAGAGAAAGGAAAAGAATTTTGTAGCAAATATAATTATCCAGAAGAAGTATCTGAATATCTTATCAATAGCAGAGGAAATTACAAAGAAATTGAAAAATTCTTGATAAAAGCGTCTAAAAAAAATCTTGGAAAAGAAGCCGCAAAATTATTAAAAGTTATTGCAACAAAAGACTTGTGCGATAATTATTCCGAAGTATTTGAAGAACATTTACAATTTGCATACTCAGTAAAAAACAATCAAATTCCTGAAGAAATATTTGAACAATATGTTTTGAATCCTCGAATTGCATTTGAAATGCTAAAAAAATACAGAAAAGAAATTCATGAAGAATATAAAAAATTCAATTACTATAGCGATATTGAAACAATAAAAGCAGAAATTTTATCAAAAATATCCACAAAGATAAACGACATCAAAGTAGATGACATCAACAGTTTTGGCGTTGTCATTACACCAAGTGGAGTAAATAAAATAAAAATTGCCAACGACAAATCATTAAAAATATACTTCATAGCCGTATGCAGAACACTTGGTATTCCTGCACAATTAGAATCAGCAACTGGTTATATCCGTATTTATAAAGACGGACAATGGAAAGAAGTTTTATTAGACAGCGATAAAAACGACAACAGCGAAATAAAAAGAGGTAAAATACGAATGAAATCGGCAATAGAAAATCGCGAATTAAAATACAGAATTAATTTTGCTTTGGCTAAATTATCAGACGACAATATTTTTAAAACTGTGGATTTGGATTGGGAAATTCCAATTGACAAATTTCACGATGGAATAGAATTGCCAACAGGCGAATATATGTTACTCTCTTCGTCTCGTATGGAAAACGGAGATGTTATTGTTGAAAGAGAATATTTTAATTTACAAGAAGGAGAAGATACTACCCTAATAGTAAATATTCCAAAAATTGAAAACGAAAATACAGAATCGAAATTATTCAATTCTCAAAATATCTTCGGAAAAAACAATGAAAATATTAATATTGAAAATATTCTCAACAAAAACAAATACACGGCAATTTGTTGGATTAAACCCTCATCGGAACCATCAAAACACATTATGAGAGATTTAACTCCAATGATTGAAGTTTTGAAAAAGAATGCTATCAATACAATATTTCTTCACGACGAAGCCGAATTTGTTGCCAATAAATATGGTTTTTCAGATACATTAGATTATTACTACGACAAAAAATTTGAATTATTACAAAAAAATACTTCAATAACTGGAAAAGAATTCCCAATAATACTTTTATTGGAAAATAATAAAATTATATTTAGCTCTGAAGGCTATGTAATTGGCATTGGAGAATTATTGTTAAACAAAATAAAATAAGACATGGAAAAAAGAAGAATTGAAATAGCACCATCGCTATTATCTGCAAATTTTTTAGAATTAAAGAAAGATATTGACATGATAAATAAAAGCTGTGCAAATTATCTACATTTAGATATTATGGATGGCGTTTTTGTTCCTAACATAAGTTTTGGAATGTCAATAACAAAACAAATACGCAAAGCTACAACTAAAAAATTGGATACTCATTTAATGATAATTCAGCCAGAGAGATATATTCAAGATTTTAAAGAAGCTGGAGCAGACATTCTGACAATACATTATGAAGCATCAACTCATTTGCACAGAAGTATTGAAACAATTAAAAAATGCGGAATGCAAGCAGGTGTTTCAATAAACCCGCATACGAGTATATCATTATTAGACGAAATAATTCCTTACGTAGATTTGATATTGATAATGTCAGTAAATCCGGGTTTTGGTGGACAAAGTTTCATTCCGACATCCTTAGATAAAATAAAACGTTTGAGGGAAAAAGTTGATAGAGTAAATCCAAAAATTATTATTGAAGTTGACGGAGGAGTAAATACCGAAAACTATAAATCGATTATTAATGCAGGAGCAGATATGCTTGTTGCTGGAAATTCTGTATTTTCATCAAAAAATCCGATAGAAACTATAAAGCAATTATCTCAATTTTAATTTTGCTCCAACTTGTAATACTTGACCTTCAGTCAAATTGTTTCTCTTACACAATTTTTTCAACTTAATTGCATACAATTGAGATATTTTTTGTAGATCATCGCCTTCTTCTACAACATGAATTTTATTATCCTGAGTAGCTTTTGAACGTTTTGCTTTTAGATAAATTAATTCACCTTCTTTAAGATCTGTTCTTCCTCTAAGGTCATTATAATAATTTACTTGCCAACGCATTAAATTAACTTCTTTTGCAAGATCTTTAATACTTATGTCATTTTTCAAAACAATGTATGGAACTTCATTATGAACAAATACTTCGTGATTATTTATCATCACACCGCCCATTGAAACCTCAAATTTTTCGGAAAAGTTAAAACGAGGTCTAGCAGCATTATTGTCGGCAAGAGTTTCATTCTGATTTTGTAGAGCTGAGTCGTACTGAGAAAGATTATATTTTTCAATAAGATTAATAACAGCTTCGGCATAAGTAGGACTTGTTGCATATCCTGCTTTCTTCAATCCTTTTGCCCATTCTCTATAATCTGTAATATCAAGTTCAAAAAGAAAATGGTATCTAGAATTATTTCTTAAAAAATCGGAATGATCCTTATAAGAATCTTCAGGAGAAGGATATTTTCTAAAGCATTCATTTTTCAAATCATCATCGGCATAAATACCGGGACCTGTCCAATTATTATGACATTTTATTCCAAAATGATTATTTCCTTCTTTTGCCAAATATGAATTCCCGCTAGCAGATTCCAAGATACCTTGTGCCAACGTAATACTCGCTGGAACACCGGATCTTTGCATTTCTTTTACTGCCATTTCTTTATATGAATCAATATAATTTTCAGGAGTATATTGGGCAAAAATTGCAGTTGAAATACAAAATAAAATCAATAAAAGTATATTCCTCATATATTTAATTGCTATAATTTTTTAGTTCTGCTAATTTACAAAATAAAACTATTCTAAATTTCAGAATAATAGAAAAGTATTTAACAGTAACTTGTTTAAAAACCTATCAAAAAATCAAAAAAAACCATTACATTTGCAGGATATTTTCAACAAATGACCGCATTGATATTATTAGTAATCGTAATCGCATATTTGGGTATATTATTCATTATTTCACTAATAACATCAAAAAACGTTGACAACAAGAATTTTTTTCTAGGCACAAGACAAGTTCCATGGATAATTATTTCGCTGGGAATGCTGGGAGATTCACTTTCAGGGGTTTCTTTTATTTCGGTTCCAGGTTGGGTTCAAAGCACGTCAATGACTTATCTGCAAATGTGTTTGGGTTTCGTTGTGGGATATTTTGCCGTTGCCTATATTCTTCTTCCGATTTATTATAAATTAAAAACACCATCGATATATTCCTTTCTGGAAAATCGTTTTGGAACAACAAGTTATAAAACGGCTTCGGTACTTTTCTTAATTTCTAAAATATCAATTTCGGCATTACGATTCTTTATTGTAGTAAAAATTTTACAAATACTTATTTTTCAAGAATTAGGGATACCATTTTGGGCAACTTCGTTATTTTTCTTAGCAGCAATTTGGGCATATAGCTTTAAAGGAGGATTAAAAACATTAATCTGGACAGACTTATTACAATCGCTGTTAATGTTTTCAGTATTGGTTGTAACCTTTATTCTCGTATCAAAAAAAATAGATTTCACAATTGTAGAAAGCATAGAATACATAATAAATTCGCCTTACTCAAAAATATTTGAATTTAGAGATTGGTCATCAAAACAACACTTTGTAAAACAATTTATCAGCGGGGCATTTATTGTAATAGTAATGACAGGCCTCGACCAGAGCATAATGCAAAAAAATTTGACATGCAAAAATCTTAAAGATGCGAAAAAAAATCTTCTAAGTTACGCTTGGTTTTTTATTCCTACAAACTTAATTTTGTTATCATTAGGAATTTTACTAATGTATTTTGCCGAAATAAACAATATCAATCCGGAATTGATAATGGGCGACAATTTATTCCCATTTTTGGCACAAAATTATCTCGGCAGCGGAGTATTGATATTATTTGTCATAGGACTAATTTCTGTTGCCTTCACATCCATAGATTCGGCAATAACAACCACAACAACATCATTTTGTTTCGACATTTTGAAAATCAATAACAAGGGAGAAGAAAAAATCAAAAAGGCAAGATTTTACACACAAATTGCTATTTCAGTTTTGATATTATTATTGCTACTATTTTTTTACTATCAAAGCAACAACACAATTATTGACGTTATCTACGTTGTTGTAGGTTATACTTATGGGCCATTACTAGGAATATTTACTTTCGGCATTTTCACAAAAATAAATATCAAAGAAAAATACGTTCCAATCATTGCAATAATAAGTCCATTACTCTGCTTTTTTATTAACAAACTTTCAAATATTTATTTGAATTATTCGTTTGGATACGAGTTATTATTATTAAATGGGATAATAACTTTTACGGGACTAATGATAATTAAAAAAAAAGAAAATAAAAAGGCATAATTTTTTCAAAAAGCAAGATCAAAATTTTGTCTAATCGTCTAATTATGTTTATTATAGATAAAGTTTTGAAAATCTAAAAAAAAATTATATCTTTGTATTATATCAACGATTTCAATATAAAAAATTATTTTAAACACATCAAAAATTAGAAATGGCATTACATTGTGGAATTATAGGAATAACAAATTGTGGGAAGACAACAGTATTTAATTGTATGTCAAATGTGAAAGCAGAAATTACAGGATTTGCCTTTTCGAGCAACAAATCGAATCTTGGCGTAGTAAATGTTCCTGACCCACGGCTCGTAGAGCTTGAAAAATTAGAGCCAACGGAAAAATTAGTATATGCAACAATAGATATTGTGGACATACCGGGACTAACCAAAGGAGCGAGTCAAGGAGAAGGAATCGGAAATTCTTTTTTATCGGACATTCGAAATGCTGATGCTTTAATACATGTGCTTCGTTGTTTTGAAGACGAGAATTTAGCTCATATTGATGGTTCCATAAATCCAGTAAGAGATATGGAAACCATTGATTTAGAATTACAAATAAAAGATTTGGAATCTGTGAACAAGAAAATTCTCAGAATGGAAAAAATTGCAAAATCAGGCGATAAAGATGCTCGTCAGGCAATAGAAGTTTTGAATGTTTATCGTGATCATCTCGAAAATATGCAAAACGCCAGAACGGCTCCGGTGAAGGAAGAAGACAAAAAATACGTTGAAGATCTTTGCTTGCTGACAGCAAAACCTGTTATTATTGTCTGTAACGTTGATGAAAAATCGCTGACAGAAGAAAACAAATATGTAACAGCAACAAAAAATGCCGTGGCAGCTGAAAATATTAAAGTATTGACAGTAGCAGCAAAATTGGAAGCTGAAATTAGCGAATTAGAAAGTGACGAAGAAAAACAAGAATTTTTAAAAGATTACGGATTAAAAGAAGCAAGCGTAAATGTAATAATAAGAGCCGCATACGATATGCTGAATTTACAGTCATTTTTTACTGTTGGTCCAAAAGAAATAAAAGCATGGACAATTTCGAAAGGAATGACAGCCCCAGAAGCAGCAGGCGTAATTCACAGCGATTTGGAACGTGGTTTTATCCGTGCAGAAGTAATGAAATATCAGGACTTTATTACTCTCGGTTCTGAAAACGCCGTAAAAAATGCAGGAAAATTCCATGTTGAAGGAAAAAATTATGTTGTAGCTGATGGTGATATTATTCACATAAGATTTAATGTATAATAATGGCAAAAAAGAAGGTTAAGAATTGGTTATTAAAAAAATTCCAAATTGTTGTTCGTAAAAAAAATTATGAAATAATTTGGCGATTTAATACAAGTACGTGGCAAGTGATTGTTTTCGTATTTCTTTTTATAGTGATTTCTTTTACAGCTAGTTATTTTTTGATTGGTTACACTCCGATAGAATCTACATTGCCAAATTTTCCCAGTTTGGAACAGAAAAAAATGATGCTTGATAATTACAGATTAAGCGACAGTTTGTTAAAAGAAATTGAAAGTAGAGACAAATATTTTACGATGATAAGAGATTTTGTATTAGACGAAGTCCCTATTGACGAAGAATATGTAGTTTCACCAAAAGAATTATCACAACAAGAAATTGAAGAATTTAACGACCCGACAGTACCACGAAAAGAAAAACACGCACAAAAAATAACATTTAAAAGAGACGAAATACCGAAATTGCTTGCTCCTATTGATGGAGTAATTGCAAATGAGTTCGACGCTCAAAAAGAGCACTACGGAATTGATATTATTTCTCCAAAACCCACTACCATAAAAGCTACTTTATCAGGCATGGTTATTCTAACAGACTTCACACTAAAATCTGGCTATACTGTTATCATTCAACATAATAACAATTTAGTTTCTATATATAAGCATTGTGAATCTATTATCACATCACAGGGAGCTTTTGTAGATGTAGGTCAGGCTATTGCTATTTATGGAAATAGCGGAGATGAGAGCACTGGCAAGCATTTGCACTTTGAACTGTGGAAAAAAGGCTATCCATTAAACCCAAGTGAATATATAAATTTATGATTATGAAAAATATTGCTATTATTGGTTCAACCGGATCTATAGGTCAACAAACATTGGAGGTTATTCGTGATAATTACGAAAAATTTCATGCGGAATTACTCATTGCAAACAACAATGCTGATTTACTCATAAAACAAGCGTTACAGTTTAAACCTAAAACCGTTGTTATTGCCAATGAAGATCTTTATGATTACGTAAAAGAAGCTCTTTCAAATCATGATATCGAGGTTTGTTCAGGAAAAAAGGCAATTGAAGAAACAATTGTTGCAGAGAATATCGACATTGTAGTAACTGCATGTGTTGGCTTTTCTGGATTAGTTCCAACAATAAAAGCAATAGAAGCAAATAAAATCATAGCTTTAGCAAATAAAGAAACTCTCGTTGTTGCAGGAAAATTGATTAATGAATTATTGAAAGAAAGTAATTCTAAGATAATACCCGTTGACTCAGAACACTCAGCAATTTTTCAATGTTTATCAGGTGAAAAAAGCGAGAACGTTGAGCGTCTGATTCTTACAGCTTCAGGAGGCCCATTTAGAAATTACGACTTGCAAGCCCTCGAAAAAGTTACTCCTCAAGATGCATTAAAACACCCAAATTGGAATATGGGAAATAAAGTAACTATCGATTCGGCAAGCCTCATGAATAAAGGATTAGAAGTGATAGAAGCACATTGGCTTTTTGGAGTTTCCTGGCAAAATATTGACGTCCTTGTTCACCCGCAATCTGTAATTCACTCAATGGTCGAATTTAAAGACGGTAGCATTAAAGCACAAATGGGTATTCCAACAATGAAACTACCAATACATTATGCCCTAAATTATCCGGAAAGAACTACTAGCCACAACTACAAACTCTCTTTTGAAAAATATAATACACTAACTTTTGAAGCACCTAACAGAGATGTTTTTAGAAATCTTAATATTGCATATTATTGCTTGAAAAAATCCGGCAATTATCCCTGCATTTTAAATGCAGCAAACGAAATAGCAGTAGAATCTTTTCTGAACGAACGAATAAAATTTACCGACATACCCGAAATTATTGAAAAGATTATCCCTAAAATTGATTATATCAAAGAACCGAGCCTGCAAGATTATTTCAATACAAATAATATTACACGCATAAAAACGTTAGAAAGAATTAAAAAATTGAAATAAAATTATAAAAAAAAATAATGAAAATTCAATGAAAAGAACAATTTTAACAGCTTTTATATTTTGCATATCTCTATTTGGATACACACAAAATTTTGTAAAATTAACAAATGGAAATTCAGTTTGGATAGATGACGTTTCCGATAATGGAGAAACAGTAACGTTTAAACCCAAAGATGGGTTTGGTTATTCAGTAAACAAGAAAGATATTGCCTATATCGAGTACCTTGAAGGAGGATTACATTACATTAACACAGATAATATTATTGATTTAAACACAACAGAATTACAGAAAACCGCAAAAGAAGACCCTAATAAATTAATTCAAAAAGGCAATTCTGTATATATTCCTTTTAGTTCAACAAAAGTTGTTACTCGTTCAGGAGGAATAAGGCTACGGAAAATGGTTCAAGAATTAGGATATTGGAATGTTGTAGGCTGCGATAAAGAAGCTCACTTTATTTTGGAATTTGTTTATGATGAAAGAGGAAAAGATAAAGCATATATCATTTTAAAAACCAGAGACAATATCATTTTTTATAAAAGCAAAAAAGTCTCCGCTAAAGACTTCATACCATCACACGCAGGACAAGAATCTGCTGAAAAGCTGTTTCGTAAGTTAAAACGAAAATTAAAATAAAACAAAAAAAATAATTTTAGCTACAATATTTTTAATACAACAAATAATATTAGACGTATAAAAACATTAGAAAAAATATAAAAAAGAAATAATTAAAATATATTATGACAATATTAATCGCAATCCTATTATTTATTCTCGCAATTAGCATTTTAGTACTTTTCCACGAATTTGGACACTTCATTACTGCAAAAATTTTTGGTATGAGAGCCGAAAAATTCTATTTGTTTATGAACCCCGGCTTTTGCCTAATGAGAATGAAAAGAATAAATGGAAAATTTAAAATAAAATTTTTTACAAAAAACACAAAAAGAGCACAAAGAAATGTTTTTGATGAAAATGGCGATCCATTATTAGATGATAAAGGAAAAATAATTACCGAAGATATTCCTATCGAAGAATTACCAAACGATGATTGGTGTAAATATCCTGAAAATACAGAATATGGTATTGGCTGGTTGCCAATTGGCGGTTTTGTAAAAATTGTCGGAATGGTTGATGAATCCATGGATACAAAAAACTTGAAAAAAGAGCCCGAACCATGGGAATATAGAGCTAAACCAGCTTGGCAACGCTTTATCGTAATTACTGCAGGAGTTATCATGAACCTAATTATCGGCGTTGTGATTTTTTCTTTCACTCACCTCATCTTTACTAAAAAATATGTTCCAATTTCTAATGTTACAGAAGGCATTTATGCCTACCCATACGGACAATACGTAGGATTTCAAAATGGCGACATAATAATTAAATTGAACGATGAAAAAGTTGAAAGAAAAGAAGACATTGTAAATAACGGCATAATTACAACAAATCTTGTTTTTGCAAAAACTGCGACAGTTCTAAGAGACGGAAAAGAAAAAGTAATTGAAATTCCTGATACTCTTTTCAATGTATACAAAAATAACGTTCCATTCATTGGTTTCGACAATGTACCACTTGAAATTCATGATGTTCTTCCTTATACTCTTGCCCAAAACCCCAACGATAATTCTGTTTTTGACACAATTAGAACAGGTGCATATTTGGCAGGGCTGGATTCTAACACTACAATTTTAGCAGTTCAAAATGAAGAAATCGTTAACTTCGGACAATTTAAAGAAATACTATATTTTAACAAAGGAAAAAATATTCCTTTTATTATCAAAAAGAATAATGTTATTGACACAGTAGAAGTTTCCGTTGATACTCTAGGACGTATCGGGATATTATCAAAAACACCTGACTACGAATTGGCAGATTACAACATATTGTCATCAATAAAATTCGGATGGAAAGATGCGATTGAATCCATGAATGCAAATATTAAAGGCTTCGGTAAAATCTTTTCAGGACAAATGTCTGCTAGCGAAAGTCTCTCTGGTCCATTGGGAATTCTACTGATATTCAAAAAAGGAATAATAGAAAATGATGGCAATATAATGGTTGTTTGGAGCTTCTTCTGGAAACTTACTGCAATCTTTTCTATGGCTTTGGCTTTTATGAATATTATTCCAATACCGGCTCTTGACGGCGGTCATGCTCTCTTCGTATTGATTGAAGCAATTACAAGAAGAAAATTATCCGACAAATTTTTAATTTACTCACAATATGTTGGATTGGCTTTATTATTAATTCTTATGATATACGCTACCGGTAACGATATACTTAAAATTTTCAGATAAAGATTATGTATAATTTTTGTCAAAATAATTTTAAAACCGAAATAATTCTATTATTCTTTCTTTTAACATTAGCTTCGGCAAACTGTTTCTCTCAAGAAAAAATAGAAAAAAAACACACACCAAAAGGAAACAAAAGAATCGTTATTATACCTTTTGAAGAAAGAACATATTTTAACGATGCTAGCGATATCATCTCAGAGAAAGAAAAAATAAGTGATAAAGAAATTATGAATTTTTTTCGTACTACGATAAATTCAGAACTTAGTAAAGCGATGGCAGATTCGTGCTACGTTACCGACATGCTAAACGCATCAAATACACGTAACGAAGAAAGCATTCTTGACTCGATATATGACTTGGGGTATTACGAACTGGATGTTGCCAGACCTAACAATTATCAGAAAGAGGAAAAAATTACAAATTATATTAAGAAGAGAAGAACAGAAAGAAAAAACGCTGACAGTACAAAAATTAAAAAAACTGAAATAAAAAACGGCGAAATAATTGAGACACAAAGTACTACTGATGATAAATATTTAAAAATCGCTTTTCACGACAGAAAAATAATAGAAAATATTGCATACGAAGAAAAAGCTGATTACATAATTTTTATAACACAATTTGAAATCGTCGGAAATGATTATCGAGACCCTTACTTGTCGGGAAATAGAAATGCCACAAGAAAGATAAAAATACACTTCACAATTTACGACTTTGCTGGATATATTACTCACGGCGGATTCGCAGAAACTAATTTTCCTTTCACAGAAGATAAAAAACAAAAAATTATTGACGATTATTTACCTGAAATTAATCGACAAATTACTAGTAACATAAAATTTAAAAAATGAAATTAGTTTTTGCAAGTAACAATAAACACAAATTAGAAGAAGCCAAAATTATTTCAAACGGTAAATTTGAAATTCTCTCTCTTAATGATATAAATTTTCACGAAGAAATTCCTGAAGATTATGACAATTTATCGGAAAATGCTTTGCAAAAAGCGAATTACATCTACGACAGATATCATATCAACTGTTTTGCAGATGACACAGGATTGTCAATTGAAGCTTTGAATGGAGAACCCGGAGTTTTCTCTGCAAGATATGCTGGGAATAATTGCAGCTATGAAGATAACATGAACAAAGTGCTTGAAAAAATGAAAGGCATTGACAATAGAAAAGCATCTTTTTCTACAATTATTGCATTAATATTAAATGGAGAAAAATATTTATTCGAAGGAAAAATAGAAGGAGAAATTGCTCTTGCACCAAGAGGAAGCAACGGCTTTGGCTACGACCCGATTTTTGTTCCAAAAAATTACTCAAAAAGTTTCGCCGAACTTTCTGACGTTGAAAAAAATTCTATGAGTCATCGTTACCTTGCACTGCAGCAACTATTTATTTTTCTTGAATCTATCAAAAACAATAAACTATAAAAAAAATATGATAAAATTATCTGACAAGATGAATAAGACTTCTCAATTTTTTGTATTTTTCCTAATCTCATTCTTATCGTTTGGGCAAATAGGAATGGGACAATGGCGAGAACACTACAATTATCATAATTGTTCAAAAGTAATTCCGGTGAACGAATACGTTTACGCTCTTTCGGAATCAGGAATACTAAAATACAACACAACAACATCTGAAATAGATGCTATTACAAAAATAAACGGTCTCACCGACAGCAAAAGTACTGCAATAGCATATTCAAAAAACTACAATATGATTATTATTGGATACGAAAATGGCAATATCGACATCATTAAAGATAATGAAATAATAAACATTAACGACATCAAAAGAAAAGACTATAATGTATCAAAAAAAATTCAAGATATTATTCTTGATGATAGTTACGCATATTTAGCCTGCGGATTCGGAATTGTAGTTTTAAATTTGGAAAAAGTAGAAATTAAAAGTTCCTGGTTGCTCGGAGATAATAGTTCATTTCTATCCACTAACAAGTTATTGATAAAAGATAATTTCATTTATGCAACAACTCCAAAAGGTGTTTATAAAGGATATATGGAAGATAATCTTGCAGATTTTTCTAATTGGGAAATAATTTCAAACAACAACTATGGAAATATTTCTTTCGATTGGCTTAAAGATAAAAATTTTAATTACATTGTAGAATTTGAAGGTAATCTTATCATCAATTGCAGTAACGAAGGCTATTCCGACAGTTTGGTAGTTTATACGGGAAATTCATGGGAATCGTTTAGGTTTAATTCTTCGATGGCTGTCGAGAAAGTTTATGGCCTTTCTGTTAGTAAAAATACTTTATTCGTTTGTAACTGGCAACTATTTTATATGATTCCTGAATATTCAGATATTGTTAATAGTATCTATGCTGGAGGTTCAGATAAAACATATTATCCGCAAGATATCTGTTACAGTGATTCTGACAATACAATTTTATATATTGCAAGTCGAGAAAGAGGATTTTTTTATCATTATTTGGATTATTGGGTTTCAAAAGATATAATACCAAATTGCCCAATTACTTCAAATGTTTACGATATGACTTCCTGCGACGACCGTTTATATTGTGCTGCCGGTGGTAGAACAATAGCCTATGGTGCAATATATTCGAGTGCTACATATTACAAATTTGAAAACGAAAAATGGACAAATTACTCATCAACAGCATCAAAAAATGCAGAACATCTGCCTGCAGGTCTTTTTGACATTGTATCAATAGCAGTTGATCCAAGCGATTATTCACATGTTTTTCTTGCCACTTGGTCAAACGGACTAATAGAACTGAGAAACAACGCTTTTTATAAGGTTTATAACGATACAAACAGCACTCTTAAAGCCGTATTAAACAGAATTATCGTAAGCGGGTTAAAATTTGACAAAGACGGTAACCTATGGATGTGTAACAGCATTGCAAACCCTTCTTTTCATATATTAAAAAAAGATGGCAGTTGGTCTTCTCTAAATTATATGAATTTTACAGACAGAGTTTTGGATAAACTAATCATTACTCAAGACGGAAATAAATGGGTAACGATTCCGAGAGGAACAAATTTAGGCGGGTTGTTCGTATTTAATGAAAATGAAACTATTGATGATAAATCTGACGATAAATATAAAAAATTAAACCTGATAAATGAACTTGGAGAAACTATCGGTGAAAACGAAGTGAATTGCATTGCAGAAGATAAGGATGGATACATTTGGATTGGAACATCACGTGGCGTTGCAGTTTATTACCAACCAAATAAAGTTTTTCGTGAAAACATCACAGCGAGACAAGTTAAAGTTCCTAGAAACAATGGAACAAACCAAGCAGACTTACTTCTTGAATCAGAAACAGTAACTGCTATTGCCGTGGACGGCGATAACAAAAAATGGTTTGGAACTGCATCGAGTGGAGTATATTACACTAGCGCTGACGGACTGGAAGAAATCTATCACTTCAATACAGACAATAGCCCACTACCCGACAACAATATCTTATCAATATCAATAATTCCGAATACCGGTGAAGTCTTTATCGGCACAGCATCAGGAATTATTTCTTATAGAAATGTACCAATAGAACCTAAAGAAAATTATTCTGATATTTTTGCTTTTCCGAACCCAGTGGAACATGATTACGATGGATTAATTACAATTACAGGATTAACCGAAAAATCATTTGTTAAAATTACAGATATTTCCGGGAACTTGGTATATGAAACCATTTCCGAAGGTGGTCAAGCAGTGTGGAACGGAAAAAACAGCAAACAAAACAGAGTAGCAACAGGTGTATATCTCGTTTTTGTTGTTGCAGAAGACGGCAGTCAAAAAAATATTACCAAAATACTTTTTATTAATTAATCATCAAGATGTTTTATAAAAAAATCACTCTTAAAGCAAAAAAAGAAGAATCAATTAAACGATTTCACCCATGGATTTTTTCAGGTGCGATAGCAAAAAAAGAAGATAATATTTCCGAAGGAGATATTTTAAAAATATATAGTAACAACAACGAATTTTTGGCTATTGGTCATTACCAAGTAGGAAGTATTGCCATAAGAATTTTTTCCTTTGAAGATACAACGATTGATTATGATTTTTGGAAAAATAAAATTGAAAACGCATATAGATTAAGAGAAAAAATGAATTTTCAATCTAATGGTACCAATTGCTACAGATTAATTCACGGCGAAGGTGATTTTTTGCCAGGACTAATTGTCGATATTTATGACAACACAGCAGTAATTCAAGCACATTCTGTTGGAATGCACTTTTTAAGAAATGATTTTGCAAAAATTATTACAGAAATTGTTAAATCTGTAAATAATGTGTATTATAAATCAAATTCTACATTATCATTTAACGACAAAACTAAACCTGAAGAAGAATATCTTATTAATAAAGGGACAGTAACAAAACTCGGAAAAGAATACGGAAAAACTTTTATTGTTGATTGGGAAAGCGGTCAGAAAACTGGTTATTTTATTGACCAAAGAGAAAACCGTAACTTATTGGGAAAATTTAGCAATGATAAAAAAATTCTTAATATGTTTTGTTACACAGGCGGGTTTTCTGTTTCAGCATTAGAAGGCGGAGCAAATTATGTTGTATCCGTTGACAGTTCTGAAAAAGCTATTGAACTCACAAAACAAAATATCAGCACAACTAGCAAAGTAAAAAATGATAATCACAAAGAAATTGTATCAGATGCCTTTGATTATCTAAAGACTACAGAAGAAAAATTTGATATCATAATATTGGACCCACCTGCTTATGCAAAACATAGAGATTCTATTCACAATGCATTACAAGCATACAAAAGAATAAATGCAAAAGCATTAGAAAAAATTGAAAGTGGAGGTATGTTATTTAGTTTTTCTTGCTCACAAGCTATCTCACGAGAACAATTTCGTTTGGCAGTTTTTAGTGCTGCAGCAATAGCAAAGCGAAAAGTAAGAATTTTATATCAACTAACACAACCAGCAGACCACCCAATAGATATATATCACCCCGAAGGCGAATATTTAAAAGGACTCGTTCTATACGTAGAATAATAGTATAGGAATTACCAAGCATTATCAAAAACAGTCCAAATATAATCACCTGTTTCCCAAGCTTTTTCGACTGCTCTGTTTCCTGCATCGTTAGAATAATTTGTTAATAGTATTATAGCATCATCTTTTTTACCTTGCTTAATCAAGTCCAAGGCTTTCTTTTCAATTTGATTTTGATTTGCTAAAAACTCTTGTTCCATTTCTTTCCATACTGCAGTTACTACCGGCGACATGTCTCCCCATCGTTTTGCTGTAATTGTTCCAAGACGATTAAAAGCCCACCATGCAGATTTTTTGCTAAAACCAGTTTCTCTTCCGCAAGTTTTATATGTTTCCGGGAAATCGGTTATTGAAGAATAAAACGGAACATAAACAGAAGAAGCAACATTGTCTAATGCGAACCAACATAAACCTCCAACTTCATCAGGCATAAAATTTCTGCACTGTAATATTGTTGCATAAACAGTAAAATACACTGCGATATTACGTTCTCCATTGGAATGCCAACCGCCATTAACTTTCATAAGTTTTAGCTCGTCTCTTTTCATAAAAGGGTTTGCAAGAGGAGAAATTATTACTTTACCATCATTATCTGCAACAGTAAGATTTTTTCTCATATCATATTCTGTACCTTCATAATAATCGCGGAAAACGCGCATCATATCAGAAACTTTCACTAAAGAATCGGGTTTAACAGAAAAAGGATAATTTTCCATATTCGGGTCTAATTTTAATGAAGGTGCCAACAAATCGAAAACTCTCCATTCTCTTCTCCTACATGCAAGCATTGTTCGAGTATCAGGAGCATAAGCATAAGCAAAACGGAATGTTTCTTTTTTCTTGTCATACCAGCCATTTTCTTCAGCAAGCGAATAAATATTATCTGAAGCCATAAAATAATCAGGTTTCTTTAGATCAATTTCAAGAATACGCGAAGAATTTGCATTTACACTAATATGTCCATCAGGTACTCTTTGTGCAGCCCACACTGCTCCTACCTTTCCTTCTCCAGGTCCTAAAATCTCAAAATGCCAAACTTCATTTTTATCTGCAATGGTAAGACATTCTCCACTATCATTATAACCATATTTTTTCACTAATTCTCCCGCGGTTTTAATAGCTTCTCTAGCGGTAGTACAACGTTCCAACATTAGCATACATAAAGCAGTACAATCAATAAGACCCAAATCGGATTTTAATTCGTTACGACCACCAAAAGTAGATTCTCCAATAGCTAGTTGATACTCATTCATACAAGGATAAGCAGAATTGAAATATTTATATGTATGCTCCACTTCGGGAATTTCTCCAGTTTTTACAAATTCATATTTTGGCATTTTACCCTTTTCACTTGCTGCAGCGCGACGTTTATACAAAACTTTCATTACTCCCTTTTCATGATCTTTGGCCGGTTCTACAGATATATTTGTTCGTGTTCTTCCACTATCATCGGTGTGTGATGTCATAACAGAACCATCGGCAGAAGCCAACTTTCCTACAGTTATTGTAGTACATTCCATTCCATTAATATCCTCATCTGCATTGAATTGTGCAAAAATTGTCGTTGAACAGACAAATAAAAAAACTATTATACTCCTTTTCATATGTATATATATATATTATTTAAATCGAATGAAAAATTAACTATATTTAAAAAAATATTCTTAAAATAGTTAATATCATAAAAATAAAAATAATGTTTTTTTTTGAGAAAAAAAAACATTATTGTACAAAAAATTTAAGAAAACTAATTGATTATTTAAAAAACTAATTCATAATTTTTAAATAATTTATTTTTTTGATATTGAGCGAAAAGTTCTGATGAAATATTAATTACATAACATATAATTTCAAAATACTGTGATAATTTCTTTCAATAAGGATTAAGCCATCTAAACTAAAAAATCATCAGAACATCCGCTACACTATTATTATAAGATTTAGAAATTATTCAGATTGTTCTTCATCTTTCTCAGAATCATACTCATATATTTGATATTCATCATAAAGACTATCAACATATTCGTTATCGTCATTAATTTCTTTTTGCTGATAACAAATATTTTTACCGCCTACAATGAAAAGGGCGCCAACAGCAACTATATTTAATACTAATACTGACAAGAATATTATCAATAAAATTTTATTTGTTCTTTTTTTCATTATTTTATTTATTATAATTATTACTAAATTCCTTAAATTTATTATTTATTTCTTCTAAAGAGATATCCAAAAGAATCATATTTTTAAAAAACGTTAACGATTCTTCATTGAAAAATATGTCTCTTCTATATTCTTTAATAAGATTTACAGCATTTTGCGAAACGAAATAACCTATTCCTCTTTTATTCTCAATAATTTCTTTATTTTGTAAAAAATCAAAGGCTCTTAATACTGTATTAGGATTTACTTCCAGAATGCTGGCTAAATCTCTAACAGAGGGTATTCGCTCAGCAACAGACCATTTCATTCCTAAAATATTATCACAAAGATAATCAGCTATTTGCAGATAAATCGCTTTGTTATTTTGAAAATCCATTTTAAACCTCCGTTTCTTTTAATCTCAAATACGACAATGCCCAAATACCTATCGTTAATGATAAGAAAACAAAGCCGGATATAAGACTAATATTATTTGAAATGAAAGAAATCATTTCAGCGAAAAAACTTCCGGAATCAGTAAAAATATTTGACATATCATTATTATCAATATAAAAATTTCCATCAAATCTCTTTTTTACAGAATAGATTCCAATTACCACAAGAATTATATTAAGTATTGTAAAAAATACTGCTGTTACATTAATAAATAAAAATATTTTAAGAAAAGCCAATCTTTTAAAATAAATAGAGCCAAATAAAAACATTGCTTGTATGAACAAAATAATTGAAATATAAGCAAATAAATCACTTGGATTAAAATTAATAAAAAGAGGGAAATTGGTATTATAATCAGGTAATCCGGGTAAATAAAAACCAGCTAACAAACCAGTAAAAGTTACAAGCACAAATGCCAGAGATTGATATACATGAGAAATAATAATATTTGAAAACAATTTTTCGCCAATAGATGCCGGTAAAGTCAAATAATTAATTGCACTTTCTCTTCTTCCCAATACAGAAAAAGCTGTTGCTGGCTTAATTATCATACTTATAACAACGCATATTACTCCCAACCACACAAATATTTCTGCTCCCAAGTTTGCAAAACAACCACATAAAAACATTACAAAAAAAAATGTAGTAAAGGTAATAATTTCCTTTTTCCAATTTTCTAAAAAGAATTTTCTAATTAACAAAGATATATTTTTCATTATTATTCATTTTTCGCGTTAAACATATTGTAAATTAATGACTTATTAAGCATTGTTGCGTTAAATAACAATTCCAAATCCAAGTTTGTGTCTTCATTATATGTATTTTCGCAAACAGCAACAAGCCCACCGATATTATTCTCTGAATACAAAATTTTTTCATTCGATACATTATCAGGACTAACAATACCGAATTTTAACTTTTTCATAATACCATCAACAGTCTCATTCAAAATTATTGATCCTCCGTCCAAAATTATTACAGAATCTAGCAAACTGTGCAAATCTCGCACCTGATGTGTAGATATTAATATTATTCTGTCTTCAGTTGCAATACGGGCAATAATTTTTCGGAAAATACTTTTTGAAGGAATATCAAGTCCATTTGTTGGTTCATCCATAATTAATATATCTGTCTTTGCTGCGATGGCAAATGCAATTGCAACCTTTTTCTTCTGCCCCAAGGATAATTTTGAAATCAAATCATTAAATTGGTCAAATTCTAATTCTTCCAATAAATCATAAAATAATTTATTATCAAAATTTGGATAGAAAACTGAGTTTGCCGACAAATAATTTGATATTTTCAACGAGGGGGAATAAATCTCTTCTGGAAGAAAATAAATTTTTTCTAGCATTTTTGTCGTTCTTAAAAAAGAATCGGTTCCAAAAACTTTTACTTCACCTTGAATTGGGAAACACAAACCTGTCATTAATTTTAATAAGGTAGTTTTTCCTGCTCCATTTTTACCTAATAAACCATAAATATGCCCCTTAGATAACTCCAAGTGCAGATCAGAGAACAAGTCCCGATTTTTATGGTAAGAAAACTTTAAATTGTTTATTCTAATCATTGTTATAATGTTTTATTGTTTTAGTGTTATAGTTTCTTATTACAGTGCAAAGGTAAATATTTTTTTTGAAATAAAAAAATTTTTTTTAATAAAATGAATAAAAAATGTAAATATTTTTTTTTATAAAATAAAAATATTACATTTGTATATCATAAACATTAGTCGTACAAACAATGTTTAAACAATCTATTTAAATAAAAGAAAAGAAATATTATGGGGTATGATATTATTGAGCTTGACTCAAAATTATTGACTGAATTGCAATTTATCGCATTGAGAATGGGGATTAAAACATCAAGACTTTCAAAAAAGGATTTAATATACAAAATTCTAGACCAACAAGCTATAAATGAAGCATCTACGATTAAAGAAAACACGAAAAAGAAGTCAAAAGATAAAAAAAGAATTGACAAAGACATAAAAGTCAATCAAACAGAAAACAAAAAAACAGAACAACAAATAGTAGCCACAAATACTATTCCCGAAGCTCCAAAAGCAAAGACACATGAAGTAAAAGATGCTGATGAAATTAGCAATAAAAACAAAACAAAAAGGAACAGGACAAAAGTTGCTCGCGTAGCATTTAATTCAAACGACAAAAAAATAAAAGTGTCTGACGAATTAAACAAAAAAGAAGAAAAAGCATTCCCTACTATTAATGATGCTAATAATTATTTAAATGATTTAAGTAATAATAATATTAGCAACAAAATTAATAAAGAAACAACAGAAATAAATCAAAGTCCAGAACAAAAAGAAAAGGCTAAAGAACAAAAATTCAACAATAGCAAAAAGAAAGATTTTGTAAAAAATCAAAAAAACAACATTAATGTTAATACTCCTACCCTTTTCGACAACCCGAATCAAAGTCAAAAAAATAATATAAATACTGTTGACATCAATAAAGAAAATTTGAAAAACCCTAACGAAGGCAATGCTCAAACAATCAACAGTAATAAACCTGATTTTAAAAAAGAAGGACATAAAAATCAGAACAAAGAAACGAATAAAGATATTATTACCAATAAGGATAATATTTCTACTACGAACAAAAATAAAGAAGAAAATCTAGAAGAAACGATAAAAGCAAAAAAAATAATTTCTTTGCACGAAAAGAAAAACCCAACTAATCCAACTAATCAAGTTACTGAAAGAAAAGAAGAAGAACACGAAAAAGAACCGATTCATGAAAAGAAAGAAATGTTCGACTTCAGTAATTTAATAAAGATGGAAGGCGTATTGGAAATTGTTCCCGATAATTATGGTTTTTTACGTTCTTCTGATTATCATTATTTAAGTTCTCCTGATGATGTTTATGTTTCACAATCGCAAATTAAACTATTCGGATTAAAAACCGGCGACACAGTAGAAGGTTACATAAGACCTGCAAAGGAAAACGAAAAATATTATCAACTCACAAAAGTAGATAAAATTAACGGACTATCTCCGGAACTTATCCGTGACAGAATTGCTTTTGACCACCTTACACCTCTTTTCCCTAACGAAAAATTTAACATCACAGGAAACGGCAAATCAACTCTTTCGACCAGAATTATTGACATGTTCGCCCCGATAGGAAAAGGACAAAGAGGACTTATTGTTGCACAACCTAAAACAGGGAAAACCGTTTTGTTAAAAGAAATCGCCAACGCTATTGTAGCTAATCACCCTGAAGTTTATTTAATGATTTTACTTATTGATGAACGACCAGAAGAAGTTACAGATATGGCAAGAAACGTAGATGCAGAAGTAATTGCTTCTACTTTTGACGAACCAGCAGAACGCCACGTTAGAGTTGCTACAATAGTACTCGAAAAAGCAAAAAGAATGGTTGAATGTGGTTATGATGTAGTTATACTCCTCGACTCAATAACTCGTTTAGCAAGAGCATATAATACCGTTGCTCCTACATCAGGACGTGTACTTTCAGGTGGTGTGGATTCTAATGCACTTCACAAACCAAAAAGATTTTTTGGCGCTGCAAGAAATATTGAAAACGGCGGTTCTCTAACTATCATCGCTACAGCTCTTACTGAAACAGGATCAAAGATGGACGATGTAATTTTTGAAGAATTTAAAGGAACTGGTAACATGGAACTTCAACTCGACAGAAAATTATCGAATAGAAGAATTTATCCATCTGTTGATATTGTTGCATCAAGTACAAGAAGAGAAGACCTTCTTATTGATAACTCTCTAATTAACAGAATGTGGCTAATCAGAGAATACCTCGCAGATATGAACTCTATTGAAGCTATGGAATTTATGAGAAGCAGACTTCCTCAAACTGCTACTAACGAAGAATTCCTTATGACTATGGATAAAGCATAATTTTATTGTGATGGAATATTTAATCCATTAATTTATAATCTATAAGAATGGCAAAAATATTTATAAAGATTTTTAATTTTTTTAATAAACGTAAATATTTTTTGTATATTTTTCTTATTGCAATAATAGCTTTTGCTACATTTCCTATCATTAATATAAATATAGAAGAAGACATCTCAAATTTTTTACCCAAGAACAAAAAAAACGAACAAATAAATGAAATTTATCAAAATATAAACTCCACAAATAAAATTTTCATTTTTGTAAAAAATTCCGCTACTACTTCATCTGACAAAGAAAATATTACTGAAGCGATAAGTTTTTTAGCTGAAGAATTAACAGCAAACGACAGCTTAAAAAAAATAAAGTCAATATTATACGAAATCGATTCAGAAAAAGCTAACGAGATTACTTCATTCATCACAAAAAACATTCCGCTCTATCTAGATGATAACGATTACAAACGCATTGACTCAATAATCTGCAAGGAAAAAATTGAACAACAATTAGAAAACGATAAAAATATGCTTCTAATGCCAACATCCGGCTTTATTAGAAACGTTATCGTTGACGACCCTTTATTTTTTTCAAAAAATATTTTAGAAAAACTAAAAACCGTTCAAACAAATGACAACTTCATTTCAGAAAACGGTTATATTTTCGACAGTTCAGAAAATGCAGCCGTCTTAATACTTACACCAATTTTTTCTCCCAGCGACACATATAACAACAAATTACTAGCAAAAGACATTGACAATGCTATAAATAAAGTAGAAAAAAAATATAATTCAGTAAAAATTACAAGCTTTGGTGCTCCTTTAATTTCCGTAACAAATGCCGACCAAATAAAAATCGATAGCATCTGGACAGGAATTCTTGCAATTGTACTTATTCTTGCAATTCTTATATACTACTACAGAAACCTTTATGATATTTTTTTAATATTTGTTTCTATTTTATTCGGATTTTTTATTTCGCTGTCAATTGTATTATTAACAAAATCTACGATATCAATAATAATTATTGGTATTGCTACCGTCATTATAGGTATTGCCATTAATTATCCATTACACCTAATAGCACACTATAAGGAAGTAAAAAACAAAGAACAATTAATAAAAGAAATAATCTCTCCTCTTTTAATTGGCAATATTACAACTGTAGCCGCTTTTGCAAGTCTAATATTTCTCTCTTCAGATTCGATGCAATCATTAGGGTTATTTGCCTCTATTCTACTCATTGCAACAATATTTTTTGTTATTATTTTCCTTCCTCATTTCCTCAAAAAGAAAAAATTAACCACAGAAATTGAAAAAGAAGAAAAATCTACATTAATCAGCAAAATCACTAATATCTCTCCCGAAAAAAATAAATTTTTTGTTCTACTCATTTTTATCTTATCATTAATATTTTTTGTATTTTCTTTTGGTACTTCGTTTGAACCTGATATGCATTCCATTAACTATATGACAAAAGAGCAAAAAGCAATAATGGAACATATGTCAAAAGGCGATAAAAATATTGAAACCATTCTTTCTTTTACAGAAGCAGAGGATGACAACTCAGCTCTTTTGGCATACAATGAAGCAAATAAGTATTTCGACACATTAAAAAACGACAAGCTTATAGAAAATATTTCCAGCATAAATGATTTTGTATTGTCAAAAGAAGTTCAAGAAGAAAAAATTGATAAGTGGAATAATTTCTGGGAAAGCAGGAAAGATACATTCCTGATAAATTTTGACGAAATCGCAAAAAAACAAAATTTTAACGAAAACGCCTTTTCAAACTTCAAAGACATTATTAATGCTGATTATTCTCCTCAAGATATAAGTCATTTCAAAGCTATCACAGAAAACTTTGGAGAAAATTTTATCTCACATTCTTCAAACAAAACATATCTACTCACATTATTGAAAGTAAAAAAAGATTTATCCGACTCCGTTGAAAATAAAATAAATACCTTCGATAACAAGACTTTTTGCTTTGACAATTCCAATTTTTTTAAAAGTCTCATAGAAACACTCTCCGATGACTTTAATTATATTTTATTTGTATGTAGTTTTATCGTTTTCGCTTTTCTATTAATCTCATTTGGCAGAATTGAACTATCAATAATTGCATTTTTACCTTTGGCGCTCGCATGGTTCTGGATATTGGGGATAATGAATATTTTTGACATCAAATTTAATATTATCAATATAATTCTTGCAACATTCATTTTTGGACAAGGAGACGATTATACAATATTTATTACAGAAGGATTAATTTACGAATATACCTACGGAAAAAAGTTTTTACAAAGCTTCAAAAATTCAATATTTCTTTCTTTCCTTATAATGATAATAGCAATAGGGTTGTTAGTTTTTGCAAAACATCCTGCATTGCAATCATTGGGCGAAGTAACAATAATTGGAATGGTCTCTGTATTAATTATGGCATTCATTGTTCCCCCTTTCTTTTATAAATTTTTAACAACAAACGGCCAGGCAAAGAGATTAATGCCAATTACTCTTTGGAACTTTATTAAAACTATATTTTCTCTAATCGTTTTCTTGTTAGGAACAATTTATATTACCATTGTCGGATTTTTCTTACTTACAATTGGTGGCAAAACAAAAAAGAATAAAGAAAAATTTCATGTTATTTTATGTAATATTTTCAGATTTATCAGAAAATTAATTCCTGGAGTCAGCTATACATCACACAATCCCACATACGAAAACTTTGAAAAACCTGCAATTATCATTTCAAATCATCAATCGCATCTCGATTTGTTATATACACTCGCTTTAAATCCAAAAATCATCGTTCTAACAAATGATTGGGTATGGAATAACATGATATACGGAATAATAATTCGTTACGCAGACTATCTTCCGATTAATGATGATATGGAAAAGAATGTTGAAAAACTTAAAGAAAAAACTGATGAAGGTTATTCTATTCTTATTTTCCCGGAAGGAACACGTTCAGAAGATTGCTCTATCAGAAAATTCCATCAAGGAGCTTTCTATTTGGCTGATATGCTTAATCTTGATATTGTTCCGGTGCTTCTTCACGGCATTGGTCATTTCTTTCCAAAAAAAGAATTTATTTTAAGAAAAGGTAATGCTCACATAGAAATACTTAAGAGAATAAGTCACGATGAACTTTTTAAAGATAATAGCACGACTCTTGAAATTGCCAAAAAAATGAGAAGATATTATTCTTTCGAATATTTTAGAGTTGCTAAAAATATTGAAAATTATCATTACTTCAAAGATTTGGTTTATAAAAATTATATTTATAAAGGAAGAGAAATATCAAATCAAGCTAAAAAAGCTCTCAAATCATTTAATTACAAAGAAATTGATAATATTCCGGACAATGGAAAAATCTTAATAAAAAATTGTTCAAATGGTGAAATTTCTTTAATTATAGCTCTTATAAAAAAAGAAGCTCAGATATTTGCATTTGATGAAGATGAAACAAAATTATCAATAGCTAAAAACTGTATATCTGTTCCAAAAAATCTAAATTATATTTCTGACATAGATATATCTCAAAATTTTGATTACATCATAGAATTATAATTGTATTTGTCGTATTTTTTTTTTAACTTTGACATTAAATTATACGATGAACAGAATTATTATAAGCTTATTATTATTATTATTAAATACAGTATTCAGCATCAATGCAATTGCACAGAATAAACAATTAACTATTGATGAAGCTGTAGTAGGAATTTACAGAGAATTATATCCAGAATATATTTCCAACTTACAATTAAGACCGAACAGCAGCGAAGTATCATATGTAGAAGATAATGCTCTATATATCAAAAAATTCACTAGATCTAAAACAAAAGAAGCTGCAAGAAAGTTTCTTTCTATTGAAGAAATAAATCAAATTGTTTCCAATGTTGAACCAAAAATATCTTATGAAAATTTTCCCAAATACAAATGGTTAAATAATTCTCAAATTGAAATTCAAAAAGGATTTTCAAAAATAGTTATAGATATTACTAAAAAACAAATAGTAGAAAAAACAATTATCAACACTGACGAAAATTGGGAAAATTTTACTTACTCCCCCAAAAACGGGAATTACTGTTATACTCTCGAAAATAACTTATTTGTATTTAACAGTAAGACAAATACAACAGAAAATATCAGCAACGACAGCGATAAAAATCACGTTTACGGACAAACTGTATCACGAAATGAATTTGGTATTGATGGAGGAATTTTTTGGTCTCCTGATGGCAAAAAACTAGCATTTTATCGCAAAGATGAATCTAATGTTTCTGAATATCCAATTGTAAATACACAAACTAGAATCGCAACGGAAGAAGCCATTAAATATCCTATGGCCGGAGAAAAAAGTGAAAAAGTTAGTATTGGAATTTACGACCTTGAAACACAAAAAACTATCTACCTTAAAACAGGAGAAATTGAAGAAAAAAACGAATATTATTTGCCTTGTGTTACATGGAGCCCTGACGGAAAATACTTGTACGCTGCAAAGCTAAATCACAAACAGTACCAATATTTTTTGTTGTCTTTTAATATTTCCAATGGCGACATTATCAAGACAATTATTGAAGAAACGAGCAATAGATATGTTGAGCCATCAAATCCACTACTTTTTTTACCAAACGACCCAACAAAATTTATTTGGCAAAGTAGAAAAGATGGATATAACCATTTATACTTATATTCCATCGATGGAAAATTAATTCGCCAACTTACAAAAGGAAATTTTGAAGTTCAGGAAGTTTATGGAATCAGTCCTTCCGGTGCTTATGTATTTTTTAAAGCCAACAGAGAATCAGCAATTGACTTCGATATTTACAGAGTATCAATTGCAAATGCATCAATACTTCGTCTTACAAAAGATAAAGGAAGCCACAACGCCAGTTTCTCTCCTGATTTTAAATATTTTATTGATAACTATTCAAACGTTAATACTCCTAACGTATATAATGTTATGAATATTGAAGCCGTTACAATAGAAACTCTACTACAATCAAAAAATCCTTTAGCAGACTATGAAATGCCTGATTGTAAAATTTCCACAATAAAATCAAAAGACGGAAAAACCGATTTGTATTATAGATTAATTACGCCGAAAAATTTGGATCAGACAAAAAAATATCCCTGTATTGTTTATGTATATGGAGGTCCTCACGCACAGTTAATTACAAATCGTTGGTTAGGAGGAGCTGCAGGCTGGGAATATTATATGGCACAACAAGGATACATAGTATTTTGTCTTGATAATCGTGGCTCGGCAAATAGAGGATTCGAATTTGAAAGCATAATTCACAGAAATGTTGGAAAAGCAGAAGTAGAAGACCAACTCTCAGGAATTGAATTCTTAAGATCATTAGGATATATTGATATGAACAGAATTGGTGTTCATGGATGGAGTTATGGCGGTTTTATGACTACAACATTAATCTGCGATTACCCCGAAATATTTAAGGTTGGTGTTGCAGGTGGACCTGTAATAAATTGGGAATTATACGAAGTAATGTATGGCGAAAGATATATGGACAGTCCCGACGAAAATCCTGACGGTTACAAAAACAATAACTTGTTAAATAAAGCAAAAAATTTGGAAGGACGTTTAATGCTTATTCATGGAGCTATTGATAATGTTGTGGTTTGGCAACATTCTCAAAATTTTATTGACGAATGTATCAAGAACAAAGTCCTTATTGACTATATGATTTATCCTTCACACGAACATAATGTAAGAGGATTTGACAGAATACATTTGATGAGAACTGTAACAAGATATTTCCAGGAAAATTTATAGTCTATCAGAAGAACTTATAAATTCGTTAACATAAGCGGAATTAAGTATATTTACACTTAATTCCGCTTTTTTAATGCAACTATTAACTATTTATTAAATTAGAAACGGAATAAACATCTTTCTAAGCATTAAAAGTAGATAAGCAGAACAAATTACAAACTTTTATTATTATCTTATTCTTATTCTTTTATATCATCTTTTCATTTTGAATAATATCATTTAAAAATATGAATAATCATAAAAAAAAGGAGGAAAAATCCTCCTTTATAACTTATTTATCTTAATAAAAGAATAATCAAATATTAATCAAATCTAGCTCTATTATCTTTAATTTCTGCCATTTTTTCAAGAACTCCGTTCAATCTGTATGTTTGTCCGGCTGCTCTTTGCATACTTTGAATTTTTTCTGCGTCGAAATTATCTTTTTCTGGAGCTAATTCTTTTCCAATAACTTTAAATACATAAACAGCATTATCGCCTTGAATTATTTCGGATAATTTATTTTCAGGAAGTACTGTCATTGCACCAATAACTTTTTGTTCTTGTCCATAATTTTGTAAATATGGCTGAGCGAAATTCACGTTTTTAATTGTATCGTAACGATATTGTTTTTGAGATAAAGCCAACAAGTCAGAATTTGAAGCTAAATCTGTTTTCATTTCAGCAATTAGAGTTTCAGCTTTTTTGTTTCTTATCAATTCTGCAGTTATAATGTTTTTTACATCTTCCAAAGATTTTGTTCCTTTTTTGGTAATTGAAGTAACTTTTGCAATAATAAATGTACTTTCGTGTGGGAAAACGTCAGAAATAACTTTTGTTGAATCTTTCATATCTTCTACACTGTATACCCATTTTACTATTTCTCTAACGCCAGTAAGGTTAGCAAATTTATTATCTAATTCGCCTACAGTAGCTTCGCGTTTAATTAAACTATTTTTAGCAACAATAGAATCAAATTTTGCAGGACTTGTACTCTTCGACATAAAATCATTTGCTAAAGAGAAAGCGTAATGATAAGTTTCATCTGAATAATTAATAGTTTTATAAATAGTAACAAATTTAACTTTGTTTGATTTTTCTGTAATGTTAGTGATTTTGAAAAGTCCAACTCCTTGAGCTCCGTTATTAAAAACTATATCTTTGATAAAGATGTCGCCTTTATTTCCTGTAAACAATTCGTCATTCATTTTTAAACTGTTAATTAATGGATTTGTTCCGTCAGTAAACCAACCCCAATCTCCTCCTTTTTGTTTACTTTGTTCGTCAACAGAATTAGTAAAAGCCAATACAGCGAAATCTTGTTTTCCTGATTTTGCAATTTCTTTTATACTGTCAGCTTGATGTTTACATTGTTCAAGATTTACGCTATCGTTTGTAGAAAGAACAATTACAGATAATTGAACAGAGTCAGGCCTTGATTCTTTTCCAATAACCTGAGAGAAAACATATTGATTTTTAAACAAATTGATTTCGGAGATTGTGCCAATTCCAGCATCAAAAAATTCTTCTGGAAGACCCATAGGCATTTTGTCTTTTGTAACAAAATTTGTATCAATAGGAATTTCTGATTTACTAACTGCATATTCAACGATACCATCTTTCAATGTAGAATATTCATCGTAATAATTTTCTATTTCTTTTTTAGCATTTAAAGTATCTTCAGAAGAAGGAAAAACATCAAATAAGACATAGTCGAATTTACGAACTTCTTTGTCACTAGGAAATTTATATAAATTATTATCATAATAATTTTTTATTTCTTCATCAGTGATTTTTATATTTTCATCAGGAATACTTTTATAATCTTTTGCTAATACTTCAATAGTATATTTAGTATTTGCTTCTTCATATTCAGCTTTTGCTATAGCTGTAGGAGTATAAAATGCTTTCGAAATTAAAGTATTGTACTTTGAATTTACAACATCATTATTAATCATTTTTTTCCAATAATTAACAACAAAAGCTATTGTATCATTTTGTTCTGCTTGTGCTATAAATCTTTTTACCGTTGCAGTATCAAGCATCCCTGTATTTGGATCGGTAAACATTTGTTGTTGTAATATTATGTTATGAATATTTGATCCATACAACAAATCTTCCATTTCTTCTTCACTTATCGACATGCCTAATTTATCTTCTTTTAAAGATATACCTGTCAAAAGGATATTTTTTTTGAACAAATGTTTAGACAAAACATCATTCCAAGCATAAACTTTCAAATTATCCAATTCTTGCTCCGTAAAATTATTTTTTCCTGTTGCAACTTGCAAATAAGACTTGTGATAATTAATAGCATTTTGATATTCTTCGTAATCAACTTTATCGCCATCTATCTCAGCAATTGTTGACATATCGCTTCTTTGAAGAAATTCGAAAAAACCCGATGGAATAATAAAAAGTATCAATGCTATACTTACAACGATTAATATTAATACGCCATGTTTTCTAATAGATTGTAATGCAGCCATTTTCTTAAAATTATAGTTTTTTATATAATTTGCAAAGATAGCATTTTATTTTTATTTTTAAAACTTTTTTTGTATCTTTGAAACATATATTATGACAAATTTAATTATCGACATAGGTAATACAAAAATCAAATACTTTATTATTGAAAAAGGATTAGTAATCGACGAAGTTTCAAATTACCTTATACCTAACATAAATAATGAAAAAATCGACTTTTCGAAAGAAAAGAATTACGACGGATTATTGAAATTATTATCTCAATATAAAATTACATATTGTATTGTTTCTTCCGTAAACGATTCTACTGAGAATGACAACAGAATATACAAAATTCTCAAAAAGAAATTCGATGAACGCTTAATGTTTTTCAATCGCGACATGAATTTGCCAATTACTGTAAAATATGAGAGTAAAGAAACATTAGGCTTAGACCGACTTGCTGCAGTTTCAGGAGCATCTGTGCTTTTACCGCACAAAAATGTACTCGTCATTGATGCTGGAACAGCTATTACCTACGACATATTAAACGAAAACAATGAATACTTGGGAGGAAATATTTCACCTGGAATTCATTTACGTTATCTAGCACTAAATAAATTTACCAACAAATTGCCGATGCTATCAAAAATGGAAAACAAATTTTCCAACACAAATTATTTTGGGAAAAACACAGAAAACGCGATACATTTTGGAGTCGAAAATGGAATATATTTTGAAGTTGAAACAAATATTTCCAGATTTAATAATATTTTCGATAAACTGAACGTTATTTTCTGCGGTGGGGATGCTTTTTTCTTTGAAAATTTGTTAAAAAATTCGATATTTGCAGAAAAAAATTTAGTCGCCATTGGATTAAATAAAATTTTGGAATTAAATGTATAAAACAACATTCAGTATATTTTTTTTTATTGCGATTATTGTAAATATTTCATTGGGGCAAGGTCAACTTCCTTCTGTTTACTCAAAATACAACATAGGAGATGTTAATTACTCTCCTTTAATTCGCAATAATGCAATGGGGGGTGTTTCATACACTTTAATTTCAAACAATAACATAAATTTTGTTAATCCTGCAGGAATTGCAAATATTGACACGTTAACTTTTATTTTTGATTTTGGTGTCAATGGTGGGTTGCGACAATATTCTACGTCTGACCCCGCAAGAAATATTATAAAAAGCGATTATCAAATATCGTATGCAAACTTTGGCTTCTCAGCAGCAAAATGGTGGAAAATTGCATTGGGAATTGTTCCTTATAGCAATGTTAATTTTAACATTAAGGAATCTACTCCATTTGATACTATTTCTATAAATAATAATTACATCGGTAGAGGTGGCGTTACACGTGTTTATTGGGCGAATGCTTTTGTACCATTTAAAAAAATTCCATTAAAAATTGGTATAAACTCTTCGTTTCTTTTTGGAAAAATCACACACGAAAGTTCTTTCGTTTTTAGTCCAAACTATAATGACGCAAATAATTTAACAAATTATTATTCGGAAGAATCATACAGAATATCATCTTTTAATTTTGAAGCAGGAATACAATATGACTTAAAAATAAATGAAAATCATAAATTGTTATTCGGAGCAGTTTCAAATTTTAAAAATAATCTACGGGCATATAAATCTGCTGTAGAATACAGTAAAAATCCTGCAACGTCAATTCAAGATACAATTAACAATATTGATGAAAAAAAAGGTAAGGTAACACTTCCTCTTAATGCAGGCTTAGGGTTGGGTTATTTGTTTAAAGATAAATTGTATGTTGGAGTTGACGCAAAATATCAAAATTGGTCAAAAGCTGCTTTTTTTGGCCAAAGCGACTCACTTGACGATTGTTTTTCTTTTGCTGCCGGTTTGGAATATGTGCCAGGAGGTTATGATAATATTTCATCATACAAATATTGGCAAGCGATGCGGTTCAGATTTGGCCTTTATTATAACCAATCATACTACAATATTATCAATACACAATATCCAATAGACGACTTTGGCATAACTTTTGGTATTTGTTTTCCATTGAAACGTTCTAGAACAAATTTTGACCTATCATTTAAGTTTGGACAAAGAGGAACTACGGAAAACAGTTTAATTAGAGAAAGATATTTTATTACAGGAATCTCGTTCAATCTTTCTGATATTTGGTTCGTTAAAAGTAAATTTGATTAATAAAAAAAATAACAGTGATGAAAACAAAAACAAATGGTTTAATAATACTTACATTAGCCTTTATCATTAGTAGCATGACAAGCTACGCACAAAATTACGGTAATGATTCAACCAGATGTGTGAATGAATTATCAAATTACACAGAATATTATAAACAAAAACAGTACAAAGATGCATATCATTCTTGGGCTTGGTGTTATAAAAATTGTCCTCAATCAATAATTAACATTTATATTCAAGGACCTACTATTATTGAAGATTTTATCAATAGTGAAGAAGATTCTTTAAAACGCGAAAGATGGATTGACACATTAATGCAAGTTTTCGATGACAGAATTAAATATTTTGGACAAGAAGGTTATGTGTTAGGGCTAAAAGCTCTTGCTATGATAAATTATCGTAATAATGACATACAAGCAACTTACAATGTTTTGAAAAGTTCTTACGAATTGCAAAAAGAAGCAACTAAATATTATGTATTAAGTTACTATTTCACTACTACCGTGGTATTATATCAGAACTCACTACTCACAAAAGAAGATGTTTTGTTAAATTACTCGAATGTAATGGAAGTATTAAATATGCAAATACAAAACGAAAATAACGAAAGGACAAAAAATGCAATTTTAGCAGAAGCTCAAGCTGTTGAAGATCTTTTTATTAACAGTGGTGTTGCTGATTGTGAATCTGTAATTAAACTTTACGAGCCAAAATTCGCAGAAACCCCTACAGATGTTGAATTAGCTAAAAAAATTGTTGCTTTGCTAAATATGGGAAATTCTGACGAATGCAAATTAAGTGATTTATATCTTAAAGCAGCAACTTTAATTTTCGAAAATGAAAAATCAGCAAGCTCAGCTCACTCAATTGCACAATCATATTTAAAAAGAAAAGAATATGCAACTGCAGATAATTTTTATATAAAAGCTATTGAGTTAGAATCGGATCTTAAGAAAAAAGCTGACATGTATCACGAACAAGCTTTGGGATATTACTTGTCAAATAATTATCCTAGTGCAAGAAATGCAGCAAAATCAGCGATAACATGTGATGCTGCATGTGGTAAAGCATATATTCTAATTGCAAAAATATACGGAATTACAGCAAAAAATTGTACCGACAACGAATTTGAAAAGAAAGTAGCTAATTGTTTAGTAGTTGATTGGTTAACAAAAGCAAAAGCAGCAGATCCAAATGTTACTGCAGAAGCTAATGAATTGATAATGAGATACGCATCATTTTTCCCAAAACGCGAAGAAGGGTTCTGGTTAAATATTGATACAGGAGCAGTAGTTTCTTTTGGTTGCTGGATAAACGAATCCACAACTGTAAGATTTTGTGATTAATGAATAAAAAAATTATTTTTATTATAGCTGTCAACATCGTACTTTTTAGTACGATGTTTGACTCTTGTAAAAATGATATTGATACCGTAAATCAACTTACACGTAAAGAAAAGATTCCTACCTTTGATATAGACACTTTTAAATTAATATACAGTGACTCAGGAAAAATAAAAGTTAAAGTAAATGCACCAAAGTTCACCCGCTTTGAAAAAACTGTACGTAACTACGATGAGTATGAAGAAGGAATACACGTATCTTTTTTTAATTATAAATCGAGCCCGGAAGCAAATTTAAAATGTGATTACGCACGCTATTTTATTGACAAGAATTTATGGGAAGCAAAATTTAATGTTGAAATAATAAATAGCGAAACAAACGAAAAAATAAATACTGAACAATTATTTTGGGATGTGAATAAAGAATTAATTTATTCCGAAAAATTCGTTAAAATAACTCGCCCGAATGAAATTTTGTGGGGAGAAGGTTTTGAATCAAATCAAGATTTTACAAAATATAGGATATTACATTTAGCTGGAACAATTAATATTAATGAAGATTAACATGAACAAAAAAATTATTACTTACGTTATTATGGCATTATGGCTTGCAATGTCCATTTTTTGCTTTATTACTGGATATAACTTTTACCGCAAAACAGGAGAAGTCCAATACTATACAATAATATGTTGGACCTTGGGAGGAATAAGCCTCGTAATGGTAGCTTTGAGATATATTCAATTCAGAAACGACGCTAAAAGAAAAAAAAGTCGTTACTTCACCGAACAAAATAATACTTCTGAGAAAGGAGACGATAATAATAAATAGATTATAAATGACTAGTTCTATTATTATCATTGTAGTAGCAATTATCATTTCAGCCCTTTCATCAGGGATGGAAATTGCTTTTATTAGCTCAAATAAACTGAGACTTGAAATGTTTGTGAATGGGCAAAAATCAAGAACCCTTATCAAAATTACACAAAATCCATCTTTATATATCACAACATTATTAATTAGCAATAATTTCGCACTTGTATTGTACGGGATTTTTATGGAAAAAATCTTTTCAACACCACTAAGAACCGTTATCGATAATGAAGTTCACCTATTGCTGATACTAACCTTATTACAAACATTAATAATACTGTTCTTCGGAGAATTTATACCGAAAATTTTGTTTAGAATGAACAGTTTTGGGGTATTTAAAAAATTATCTTTTTTAGTAGTACTCACATACTGGATTTTCTATCCGATAATTTATATTTCAAATGTATTTTCCCGACTGGTTATGCATATTCTTTTTAAAGAAAAATTTGTAGATCAAACTTTGGAATTTAAAAAAATTGACATAGAGGAAATAATTGAAAACGCAGGAGAAAACAAAGATCACAATGATAATCATGAAATAAACAACTTCAAGATCATACAAAATGCAATGGATTTTCCAGCTATCAAAGTTAGAGAATGCATGGTTCCACGGAATAAAATTATTGCTGTTAATATTGATGAAGAAGTAGAAAATACAATCGAAATATTTATAAAATCAGGAAATTCCAATATTTTGGTTTTTAATGACAATATCGACAATGTTGTGGGATATATCAATATTAAAGATATTTTTAAAAAACCACAAAAAATTACAAAAATTAAAAGATCCGTAATAATAGTTCCGGAAACAATGTTTGTTAAAGATTTACTAAAATCTTTAATAAAAGAAAATAAAAGTATTGCAGTTGTTGTTGACGAATTTGGAAGTACAAGCGGATTAATAAGCATAGAAGATATTTTGGAAGAAATTTTTGGAGAATTTGAAGACGAACACGATAACAATGAGAAAAAGGTAATAATAAATAAAGACGGAAACTATATTATTTCGGGCTTGCAAGAGGTAGATTTATTTAATGAACAATACGGGTATTCGTTCTCCGAGTCTCCCGATTATGAAACAATTGCAGGATATATCTTACACCACACCGATAATATTCCACAACCAGGAGAAGATGTTCAAATAACCGATTCAAATACAAGCTATAATTTCAAAATACTACAAGCAAGCAAAACAAGAATTGAAAAAGTATTGTTGTATAAATAATTTGTATAAGATAAAAAACATTTAGTTATTAAGAGTATAAAAATGAAAAAAGGTCTAGCAATATTAACAGAACCGATAATAAAGAACAACCCTATAATAGTTCAAGTTTTAGGTATTTGCTCTGCACTGGCTATCACTGTAAAAATGGAGGCCGCCGTTGTTATGGCATTAAGTTTAATGGCTGTAACTGTAGTTTCTAATGTTATTCTTTCTTTAATTCGTAATTTTATTCCTCAACGCATCAGAATCATAATTCAACTAATAATTGTCGCTTCTCTAGTGATTATTATTGACCAAATACTAAAAGCTTTTGCATTTGAAATAAGTAAGGAATTATCGGTTTATGTAGGTTTAATAATTACAAACTGTATCATAATGGGACGTATAGAAGCTTTTGCATTATCGAATAAACCGACATACGTTTTTTTGGATAGTTTAGGCAACAGTTTGGGTTACGGCTTAATATTGGTCATTGTATCTTTTATCAGAGAATTACTTGGTTCAGGAACTATATGGAATATTCCAGTAATTCCTGAAGAATTTTATGCAATGGGTTACGAAAACAACAGTTTAATGATTTTACCGCCAATGGCATTAATAATAGTGGGTTTGCTTATTGCATTAAATAATTATAAAACATTAAAAAAAAATAAAGCTGTAGCACACGCAAAATAATATGGAAAACTTAATCAACATATTAATTAAATCCGTATTCATAAATAATATGATTTTTGCATATTTTTTAGGAATGTGCTCTTATATCGCTGTTTCAAAAACGGTAAAAACATCATTATATTTAGGAATTTCCGTAACTATCGTTCAAATCATTACTGTTCCTTTAAATTATCTGATAAATAAATTTATTTTGGAAAATGGAGCTTTAGCTTGGCTGTCCTCATCTCTCTCCGATATTGATTTATCGTTCATATCTTTTATAATTTTTATAGCAGTAATTGCCGCAATCGTACAAATATTAGAAATGATAATTGAAAAAACTAGCTCTAAGCTCTATAATACTTTGGGTATATTTTTACCTCTTATTGCAGTAAATTGTGCGATAATGGGTGCATCATTATTTATGGTTGAAGAAAATTTTTCAAATATTGCAGAAGCATCCGTATATGGATTGGGAAGCGGTCTAAGTTGGCTTATTGCAATTGTATGTTTAGCAACAATAAGAGAAAAATTAAAATATTCTAATATTCCGAAAGCTTTCCAAGGGCTTGCAATAATTTTTATTATCACAGGACTTATGGGATTAGCTTTTATGGGTTTTATGGGTTTTAAATTATGATGACATTAAATATTTCATTAACACTAATTACTTCTATTACTGTCTTTTTAGTAATTATTTTATTATTGACAATTATTATATTAATTGCAAAAAAACTACTTATATCTTCAGGAAAAGTCAAAGTATCGATAAATTCAGATAAGGAATTAGAAGTTGAACAGGGCGATACCTTATTAAAAACATTATCAAACAATTCTATTTATCTGCCATCAGCGTGTGGAGGAAAAGGAAGTTGCGGAGTATGCAAATGCAAAGTGATAGACGGCGGAGGCAGTTTACTCCCAACAGAAACAGCTTTTATTTCCCGGAAAGAAGAAAAAGAAAATTGGCGTCTGGCTTGTCAGGTGAAAGTTAAAAATGATTTGTCAATAATAATTCCAAATAATATCCTCGAAATAAAAAAATATGATTGCGAAGTTATTTCAAATAATAACCTTTCAACTTATATAAAAGAATTGGTCATAAAAATTTCTGCTGATGAAAAAATAAATTTTCTATCGGGAGAATATATTCAAATTGATGTTCCGCCGGTTACAATAAATTATGATAAAGACATCGAAATAAAAGAAGAATATTTTAAGAACGAATGGGAAAAAAGAGATATTTTTTCTCTTAAAATGAAAAACGATGAAATTCTTTCTCGTGCTTATTCTATGGCAAATTATCCGGAAGAAGGAAACATCATTAAATTGAATGTAAGAATTGCTTTGCCTCCATTGGTAGAAAACAAAAAAAGCAAAAAGAAAGTTTTTTCAAAGCTAATGCCTGGAATATCTTCTTCTTATATTTTTTCTCTAAAAGCTGGTGACAAAATTAAAATTTCTGGTCCATTCGGAGACTTCCATATAAAAGACAGCAATAAAGAAATGATTTTTATTGGTGGTGGGGCAGGAATGGCACCCTTACGTTCACAAATTTTTCATTTGCTAAAAACAGAAAACAGCAAAAGAAAAATCTCTTATTGGTATGGTGCTCGCTCATTACAAGAAATGTTTTACCTTGATGATTTTTTGGAATTAGAAAAAAATAATGACAACTTCAGATTCAATCTTGCACTGTCAGAACCACAAAAAGAAGACAATTGGCAAGGATATACAGGCTTTATTCACAAGGTTCTTTTCGACAATTATTTATCAAAGCATAAAGAGCCGGAAGAAATTGAATATTATATCTGCGGTCCAAAGCCAATGACAGATGCTGTATTGGAAATGCTTGAAAATTTAGGTGTAGAAAAAAACAATATTTTTTACGACGACTTTGGTTCTTAAGAAAAATTACTCGCCAAGGGCTTTCAATATTTTTTTCTTTATATCAGAATTCTCATAACTACCACTAAATAACTTATCCCCTACTCCAAGTGCCCAAATAGGTACTTTTGCTGCTGTATGGTCCCAAGTAGTAAAACCTACCCCAAGTCGATCAGTAAAAATTTTTAATATTGCAAGCGAAAGTGGATTATAACCTGCATAAGTTGCTTTTAATTTTTCTTTTGATATTGTTGTATCTCTTTTTAGATAAACATCATAGGCTTTTTGTAGAGACGCAGTTTCTTCTTCATTAAAAAGCAAGACTGTATCAAGAAATTCTCTTTGAATAAAATTTATTACAGTATCAAAATCAAAATTATTATTATTTTTATGATATTCATTAATTTTTTTAGATAATAGTTCGCGAGAAATCTTCTGTTTGTCTATGTTATAAAAAGAAGACCCGTAACCATTTTTTGCATTGCCAAGACTTAATCCACCGGTTTCATGATCGGCAGTAACAATTATAAGAGTTTCATCCTTATGCTCTTTATAAAATTTCATTGCAATAGATACAGCGTCATTAAAGTCTAAAACTTCTTTTACGGCAGTAGCAGCATCATTTTCGTGACATGCCCAATCTATTTTACCTCCTTCAACCATAATAAAAAAACCATTCTCATTATCCAAAAAATTAATGGCAGATTCTGTAATATCTTTTAATGAATAACAATTGTAGAAATTATTATCAATGGCGTATGGCATTTCACTATCATCTAATAGTTGAGGATTGACAAAAATCATTTTTTTATTATTAGAATTTTTCAATAACGACAAATCGCTTATCGAATCATAATTTTTTTGTCTAAAAACATCATAAATATTTTCTTTATCGTTATTTTTTCCTGTAAAATATCTAAAACCGCCACCTGCAAAAAGCTCAAAATTTGATTTAGTAGCATCATAAGCAATATCATAATAATTTTTTCTTGAAGAATTTGAAGCATAAAAAGCAGCAGGCGTAGCATCATCCATTGGACAAGTAGAAATAATACCAACTTTATAATCTTTTTTATGCAAATACTTAGCTATTGATTTTTCTTTATCTGTAGCATCTCCAAAATAAGAAATATTACTATAATTTTCTTTTTCACCACAAGCAATTGCAGAACCAGCAGCTCCGGAATCAGTAATAAAAAGATTTTTACAAGTAGTCTCACATTGACCAAAAACAGGAAAGTCGGTAAAAAGAAGATGAGAAAAAGCAATGGAATCAGAAATTGCAGCTTCCGTCAAAGAAACATGGTTCATTCCCATACCATCGCCAATAAAAAGAAAAATATATTTTAGATTCTTCTTTTCATTTTGACTATAAACAGATAAAATATTAAACGATAATAAAACTAATAGGAATATTTTACAAAAATATTTCATATATCAAAATCATTTAATTAAAATTTTTCGAAATTCTTTACTGTCTTTAGTTTCTATAACTGCAAAATAATTTCCGGAATTAAGTTTTAATTTAAAATCTACAATTTGCGAATTAATATTTTCTTTTACAGATACTTTATTACCAAGTAAATCAAATATTGTTATTTTATTTATTAAAGATTTTGACTTAATTGAAAAATTACCATTTGAAGGGTTTGGAAATAATTCAACAATGTCAGTTGAATTAATATCAATGCCTGTAAGATAAGAAATGATTATATTTTGAATTGAATCTTTACACATATTTGCATCTGTAACTGTAACAGAATAATTGCCTTCAGGAAGATTAGGCATGAGCATATTATCGCCATTTGTAGTTTGTCCATTCGACCACAATCCGCTAAAATCGGGAGTACCACTCTCAACATTAACCAAAATACTTCCATCACTTGAAGAAGAAGAAGAAGGAGGAGTTACAGAATGAGTTAAAGATACAGGTTGGAACAAAGTTACAGAAATCGGAATATTGTCACTCACACATTCACCAATAATATGACGGAAATAATATGTTCCACTTTCACTTACATATTGACTATTGCTTTGATAATTTGAATTAATTAAGGTTGTAGAATTTCCTTGCCAATAAAAATTACATTCAGGACAATCGCATGAAGAAAAAACAGATAACGAAACACTATCAGCACAATGTTGCCCTTCATTAGAAACCACGTAATCGATATTACTAAAATTATCAACAATTAAAGCAGTTACAGGAACTCGTTCGCTAATGCAAGTAGCAGAATAAGTAATATCCCAATCATAGAAATAATAATAAGAACTTGTATTAGCTGCTGAATTTCCAATAATATTTATAACATTATCAACGGAATAAGGGTAGCTTGCACCGTCACTGTTTCTGTATAAACGAGAAGTACCTTCGGCCAATGCTAACTTATAACCGGATCCGGCAGGTACAGAAAAATTCAAAGTAATTCTTTCTCCACTCTGATTATTCGGAATTGTTAAAGTAACTTCATCTAAAACATTATCTTGTGCATCTAAAAGCTGAATTGTTCTATCTGCACTTTGATTTGAATAAACCAATACAGAATTAATTGTTATATTTTGAAGAGCATCAAAAACAAGATAATGAGAATTTGTATACGAAAAATACCCACCGCTTCCAAATTCCTTTGAAACAGCTCCAACATTATCGTTACTTGTGGTGCTTATTACGTTTTCAACATAATAATTTGTTGTAGTATTATAAATATTTGTGTAAGATGTACCACTATTAATCAAATTTCCACCAGTTAAAGCATCGTACCACTTCAAAGTTCCGTTTCCTGTTGCAGTAAGAGTAAGAGATGCAGGAGTAGAACAACTTTCATCACCAACAGTTGTAGGGATTTCAACAATATTATCTAAAGTAATAACTTGACTGCTTAAAAAAGTTAGACCGCAAACATTAACCGAAAAGGTAACTGTAAAATTTCCATTATTTTGATATGTATGAATTGGATCTAAATCATTAGAAGAAGATTCGTCACCAAAATTCCAAGTATAAGAATCAATATTATCATTATCGGGAATAAAATTAATTACACCACTACACGACATAGGTTGTTCATAAGTAAAATCTGCAATAGAATTATCAGTAATAGGTTGTAAAGAGACATTCAATTGTGTAGAATTATTATTGGTAGTAGATACAGAAACTGTTTTAGATATATAACCTGTCTTAGAGAAAGTTACATTGTATGTCCCTGCATAAATAGGACGGAAATAATTTCCTAAAGGAGAAAAAGAATAAACTTCGGAGCCTAACTCATCATGACCTGCAATTTCAACTTTAACGCCGGGCAATGGAGTTCCACTGCAACTATCTGTGATTATACCTCTAAAACCGTATAAAACTTGTTCAGTATAATCCAGCATTGCTTGGCGGTTAAAATTCCAATGATTATTTAATTCACCAACATCTAATTTTTTTTCAACTGAAACTTCAATGGTAATTTCTCTACAATGTTTAAAAAAATTCATATAATCTTGTCTGCTACCAGAAATCCAATACCAATCGCTACCTTCGGTAATCCCGTCATTTCCTATTTCGCTAGCACAATCTTGAAAATATCCTGCACCGGAATATGTATGTCCTTGACTATTAGCAATAGCTAAATCGGCATATAATTCAGAAACATAGAGCCACCAATATTCATCAGCGGGACGAATATTAGTTCGTGGAAGCACTGAAGTTTCGCCATATAAATCCCAAGGATAATTTATCAAACTTGCACCACCGTGTAGATTTGCAGCCATTGTAAAATTATGCAGGTCTGCATAGTTTTGCATAGCAACAACTTCAGCTTGAGTGGAATCCGCATTAGTACCAGAATCATAAGGAGCACCATCAATATATGGAAAACTTCTATTCAAATCAACATAATTACCATTATATCGCGTGGAATTAGCAACGCTTGTGCCATTTGTATAATTTTTATAGGTACCATCAGGATTTGCCATAGGACATATATAAACAACAGTATTATTTACAATATTTGTAACTTGAGAAATCGAATTATAGTTTGACAACAAATAATCGGCAAAACGGAGTTCGAGAATCAAACCACAAATTTCGTCTCCATGCATTGAAGAAGACCAAAAAAATTCCGGTTCATCTTCAATTTGAGAAATATTATCAGAAATTACAATGCATAAAATCGGACGATTATTTACAGCCGTGAAACCTATTGTATCCAATCTGCATAAAGAAGGATAATCCTCAACAAAATTTTGCATCATTTCTTGATAAACTGCAAAAGTTGGATATTTATCCCAATTTACCATCTGAGAAACATCGGTAGCCATAGTTGTAGCCTTTGTCGCTAAATAATAATCATAAACTGGCTCAAACTGGATATTAAACAAAAGAAAATTATCAAATTCCGATCTGTTTGCATAAGCAAAAACTTTATCGGCTTTCACTCTGTCGATAGAAATTTCTTTTGTTAATTGACCAAGAATTTCATTATTTGGCCTATCAAAAGAGAAAAATAATTCACCTCTTTGATTAATCATTTGATTGGCAAAATCTAAATCTTCGTTTTGAGAAAAAACGACAGAAGAATAAAAAACACATATTAGTAGAAATCCAAATACTTTTTTCATGATTATTGAATATATGTACAAATATAATTATTATTATAAAAAATTTGTCAAAAAAAAACAATAATTTTATAAAAAATTTTATCTTTGTATATTAACAAAAAAAATGGAAAAAAAAGGAATAATTTCAGCTTTTCTAGAAGAAAATTATAAGCATTTTAATGCAGCAGCATTAATGGACGCATCAAAGGCATATATTGCACATTTGAATGCAGGAGGTAAAATGATGATAACTCTCGGCGGTGCTATGAGTACAGCTGAATTGGGAAAAACATTGGCAGAAATGATCCGTCAAGACAAAGTACATATTATTACTTGTACTGGTGCAAATTTAGAAGAAGATGTTTTTAATCTTATGGCACACAGCAAATACGTAAGAGTACCAAACTATAGAGACTTCACACCTGAAGACGAAAAAGCTTTATACGAAAAAGGCTTAAACAGAGTTACTGACACTTGTATCCCTGAAGAAGAAGCGTTTAGACATTTAGAAAAAGAATTACTAAAAGTATGGACAGACGCTGAAAAAAAAGGAGAAAGATATTTTCCTCATGAATTTTTATACAAAATTATTAGAAGCAAAGTATTAGAAAAAGCAGGATATGAAATTGATCCAAAAAATTCTTGGATGCTTGCAGCTTGCGATAAAAATATTCCTATTATCGTTCCAGGATGGGAAGATAGTACTTCTGGAAATCTTTTTGCAGCAGCAGTTATCAGAAAAGAAATCACACCAAAATGCTTAAAAGGAGGTATTGAATACATGACATTCTTAGCAAATTGGTATAAAGAAAATTCAAAAGGACAAGGCGTAGGATTTTTCCAAATCGGCGGTGGTATTTCTGGAGATTTCCCGATCTGTGTTGTTCCAATGATGATTCAAGATTTACAATGGGAAGAAACCCCATTTTGGGCTTACTTCTGCCAAATTAGCGACTCAACAACAAGCTATGGCTCATACTCAGGTGCAGTTCCTAACGAAAAAATCACTTGGGGAAAATTAGAACCCGGAACTCCTACTTTTATTGTTGAATCTGACGCTACTATTGTTGCTCCATTAATATTTGCATATATTTTAGGTTATTAATAATTATATTATAAAATCACAATAGGTAACCATAAAAATACACAATTGATATGGCAAAAATTCTAATTATAGATGACGAGAAAAGCATAAGAATCTCTTTAAAAGAAATTTTAAGTTTCGAACAGCACGAAGTCGATTTGGCGGAAAATGGTAAAATGGGATTAGAAATGCAAAAATCTAATAACTATGACGTAATTTTCTTGGATATTAAAATGCCACAAATGGACGGAATGGAAGTTCTCGAAAAAATCATTCAGGATAATCCCGAACTACCAGTGGTGATGATTTCCGGACACGGAACTATTGATACCGCCGTTGAAGCTATTAAAAAAGGAGCATTCGATTTTATTCAAAAACCATTAGACCTAAACAGGATAATGATTACAATAAAAAATGCCCTCGACAAATCTTCATTAGTTCAGGAAACTCAAACTTTAAAGAAAAAAGTTTCTCAGAAATATCAAATGATAGGTAATTCTCCTGCAATCATTAAAGTGAAAGATATGATTTCTAAAGTGGCTTCTACAGATGCCCGCATATTAATTACAGGAGAAAACGGTACCGGAAAAGAAGTGGTTGCCCGATGGATTTTTGAAAAAAGTAAAAGATGCGGAGAAGCATTCGTTGAAGTTAACTGCGCTGCAATTCCTTCCGAACTAATCGAAAGTGAACTTTTTGGACACGAAAAAGGTGCTTTTACATCAGCAATAAAACAAAAAAAAGGAAAATTTGAACAAGCTAACAAAGGTACAATCTTCTTAGACGAAATCGGAGATATGAGTTTGGCGGCTCAAGCCAAAGTATTACGTGCTCTGCAAGAAAATAAAATTTCTCGCGTAGGTAGCGATGCAGATATTAATATTGACGTAAGAGTGATTGCTGCAACAAACAAAAATTTAAAAGAAGAAATAGAAAAGAAAACATTTAGAGAAGACCTCTACCACAGATTGAGCGTAATAATTATCAATGTACCTCCTTTAAATGAACGTTTAGAAGATATTCCGCTTTTAGCAAATCATTTTATCGAATTAGCATGTAACGAACAAAAAATTCCACAGAAAACTATCAAAGATGAAGCTTTAGACGAACTTAAAAAAATAAATTGGACAGGAAATATCAGGGAATTTAGAAACGTAATCGAAAGATTAGTGATTCTCGGAGAAAACGAAATTTCTGCAAGCAACATTAAAGATTTTGCAACAAAATAATAAATTGAATTATATTGATTTATTTATTTTTAGTTATTAACATTTAATATATTTTTGCTTTTGAAAAAAGGCAAAAAAATGTTATATTTGTATAAGAAAAAAAATATACCAAACAATTATGAGCGAAAATAAAAACATGACTGATGACTATCAAATAAACGGAAAATTCACAAATAACAATAACGACTACTCAGCAGATAGTATTCAAGTTTTAGAAGGATTAGAAGCGGTAAGAAAACGCCCTGCAATGTATATTGGCGATATTAGCGAAAAAGGTCTACACCATCTTGTTTATGAAGTTGTAGATAATTCTATCGATGAAGCAATGGCAGGTTACTGTAAAAACATTTATGTTACTATAAACAAAAACAATTCAATTACTGTAGAAGATGACGGACGTGGGATTCCGATAGATTTTCACGAGAAAGAACAACGCTCTGCATTAGAAGTTGTTATGACAGTACTACATGCAGGAGGAAAATTCAATAAAGACTCTTATAAAGTTTCCGGCGGTCTTCACGGTGTCGGAGTTTCTTGCGTAAATGCACTATCAAAAGAATTAATAGCAACGGTAAGACGAAAAGGTAAAGTTTACCAACAGAAATATTCAAAAGGAATTCCTACTACAGAAGTTTGCGAAATCGGAGAATCAAATTTAGAAGGAACAACAATATATTTTATACCGGACGACTCAATTTTTTTACATACTGAATATAAATATGAGATTTTGGCCTCTCGTATGCGAGAATTAGCTTATCTTAATAAAGGTATCAAAATCACATTAAAAGATGATAGAACAGGATTATACGAATCATTAGAACCAAAAATCACTGAATTCTATTCTGAAAAAGGGTTAATTGAATTTGTAGATTACCTCGATGCAAATAGAGAAAAATTATTTGAAACCCCAATTTATTTGGAAACTGAAAAAAGCGGTATTCCTATCGAAATTGCTTTAAGATATAATACAAGCTACACCGAAAATATATATTCTTACGTTAACAACATTAATACAATAGAAGGCGGACAACATTTAACTGGATTTAAAAGAGGTCTTACAACAACCTTAAAAGCATACGCTGAAAAATCAGGTGCCTTAAAAAACCTGAAATTTGAATTAGATGCCGCCGACTTTAGAGAAGGACTTACAGCTATTATATCTGTAAAAGTTGCTGAACCACAATTTGAAGGACAAACAAAAACAAAATTAGGTAACGAAGACGTTCAAGCTCCCGTTTCACAATCGGTAAGCATGGCTTTAGAATCTTATTTGGAAGAAAATCCTCGCGAAGCAAAAATAATTGTCGACAAGGTAGTTTTAGCTGCCACCGCACGACATGCTGCACGAAAAGCCAGAGAAATGATTCAACGTAAAAACGTACTAACAGGTGGCGGGTTGCCTGGAAAATTGGCAGACTGCTCCGACAAAGATCCTGCAAATTGTGAATTATACTTAGTCGAAGGAGACTCCGCAGGTGGTTCTGCTAAACAAGGACGTAACCGTCTTTTTCAAGCTATTCTCCCTCTACGCGGTAAAAT